>WFPG01000030.1 GCA_015487755.1 Acidobacteriota bacterium | reverse complement strand
TGACAGGGCGGGTTAATCCCGCCTTTTTTTTTAAATTCTCTTTAAAAATGCTAAAATTTACAGGGAAAAATTGAAAAGGAGAAAACATGGAAAATAAAATAAGAGTAAGGTTTGCACCAAGCCCAACAGGTCACCTTCATGTCGGAGGGGCAAGAACTGCCCTTTTTAACTTTCTTTATGCAAGAAAAACAGGGGGAAAGTTTATACTCAGGGTTGAAGATACCGACCTTGAAAGGTCAACAAAAGAATCAGAAGAAATGGTTTTAAGCGATTTAAAGTGGCTAAACCTTGAATGGGACGAAGGGCCAGACATCGGCGGCGATTATTCCCCTTACAGGCAAAGTGAAAGGCTTGACTTATACAAGAAATTCGCATACAAACTGCTTGAAGAAGGCAAGGCATACAGGTGCTTTTGCACAGACCAAGAGTTGGAAGAGATGAGAAAAAAAGCGGAACAAGAGAAAAGGCCGCCTCACTACGATAGAAGGTGTTTAAAATTAAGCGAGGAAGAGGTAAAAGCAAAAATGGAAGCGGGCATTCCCTACACAATCAGGTTTAAAGTGCCAGAAAAAGACTATGTTCTTTACGATTTAGTAAGGGGGAAGGTTGAATGGAAAAGCGGTGTTCTTGGAGACTTTGTAATACTCCGCTCAAACGGTATGCCTGTTTACAACTTCTGCGTTGTTGTTGACGACCATTTAATGGAAATATCCCATGTAATAAGGGCTGAAGAGCATTTGCCGAACACATTGAGGCAATTAATGTTATACGAGGCTTTAGGCTGGAAACCGCCTAAGTTTGCCCATGTCTCATTGATTTTAGGGAAAGACAGAAGCAAATTAAGTAAAAGGCACGGTGCAACAAGCGTATCCCAATTTAAAAAAGAGGGATACCTTCCCGAAGCAATGACAAATTACCTTGCACTTTTAGGCTGGAATGACGGGACAGACAGGGAAGAATTTACTTTAAAAGAATTGATTGAAAAATTCTCTTTAAAAAGGGTTTCAAAATCCCCCGCCGTTTTTGACATTGACAAGTTAAACTGGATTAACTCATTGCACATAAAGAAGTTAACAGACGAGAGATACCTTGAACTTTCAAAAGAGTTTGTGCTTGAAAAATACCCGTTTTTAGAAAATGCTTACAGTGAGAGAAAGGAATGGGTTTTAAAAGTAATCAATATGGTTAAAAAGGGATTAACCGTTTTAAAAGAAATCCCTCAAGAGATTTCATTCTTATTTGAATATAAACCGTGGGAAGAAGAGGATATACTAACCCTTTTTAAAGAGGATGAAAAGCAGTTTGAAGCGGCAAAGGTTATAGCAAAGAAACTCTCCGAACTTGAAGAGATTACAATTGAAAACCTGTGGGAAACGGTTAATGCAGTAAAAAAAGAAGGGTTTAAAGGTAAATACCTATTTCACCCTTTAAGGATTGTGGTATCAGGGAAAAATTCAGGCCCTGAAATTGATGTTCTAACCGAAAGCCTTATAGAGGGAAAGGGAATAGAAAACCTTGTCCCCATTGAAAAAAGGGTAAAACTATTTTTAAAACACTTTGAGAAATGATTATTTACGGGGTAAACGCTGTAAAAGAATGCGTAAGAGCAAACAAAAAAAACATTGAATACATTTACTTTTCAAGGAAAAAGTTAGGTTTTGAGGTAAGGGGTATCCCTGTTATCAGGAAAGACAAAAACCTTTTAACAAAAATTGCAAAAACTTCCGAGCATCAGGGTGTTATAGCAAAACTTAAATCCTATGAATATACGGATTTAAAAACAATAATAGAGGGAGAAGAAAAGGTTAACCTTGTTTACCTTGATAGGGTAAACGACCCCCACAATTTAGGTGCCGCAATAAGGGTTTGCGAGTGTGCAGGCATTGACGGGCTTATTATCGGTGAAAAGTTCGGGGCAAAGATAACTCCCGCAGTTTTCAAAACATCTGCAGGTGCAGCATGCTACCTTCCCGTTCACCTTTCACATAACATCGGAGAAGAAATAGAGTATTTAAGGAGAAAAGGCTTTGCGCTATATGCGGTTGAAAACACAGAAAACGCCATTCCCATAGACAAATTCTCTCTTGAAACAGAGAAAAACCTCTTTGTCTTCGGAAGCGAGGGAGAGGGAATATCGCGGGATATCTTAAAGAAAAGCACGGTTATAACAATACCTATGAGGGGAAATATAAACTCTCTCAACCTGTCAACCTCTGTTGCCGCATTTCTATTCAGGGTTTTGTTTTAACTTGTTTTTAAACCATTTATGTTTAAGTATTTTATGAATTTTTGTTGTTTAAAGATTTTTAATCTAATAGAATATACTTATAAAATTTAAAAGGAGAAAATCATGACTGAAGAAAAAAAAGAATTAACCCTTGAAGAATTAGGCGAATATGTGGTTGACAC
>WFPG01000029.1 GCA_015487755.1 Acidobacteriota bacterium | reverse complement strand
TTGTTATTGTTTACAATAAAATAATCTATTTTCGGAACCTTTACAAACAGGCGAAATCCGATATTGATGTTTTTCTTAAAAAGAGAAGGGATTTGTTAAGTAAATTAATTGAGGTAGTTAAAGGTTATTCAGAGTTTGAGAGAACTACTCTTGAAAAAATTGTGGAAGCCAGAAACCTCGCAATGAGGCAGAATCTAAAAAATGCAGCCCAATTTGAAAGAAAAATTCAAGAGTCAATAAAAAGCCTTTTTGCTCTTGTGGAAAGTTATCCTGTTTTAAAGGCAAATGAAAATTACCTTGAATTGCAGAGAGAGATTTCAGAGATTGAAGAGGATTTGCAAAAAGCGAGAAGGTTTTATAACGGTGTTGTTCAGGCATACAACACCTATATTGAGAAGTTTCCTAATTTAATTATTGCCAGATTTTTTAGGTTTAAACCTCTTGATTACTTTGACTTTGAGGAGGCTTAATTATGAAGCGCTTGTTTTTTCTTTTGATTTTGCTCTGCTTTGTATTCCCTCTTTTTGCAACCGAAGAAATTCTGGATTATCAAAGCGATATAACGATTGAAAGAGATAACTCTCTTTTCGTTATTGAAAGTATTACAGTAAGGGCTGAGGGTAAAAAAATAAGGAGAGGTATTTACAGAGAATTCCCTACCGATTACAGAGATAAATTTGGAAGAAAAGTCAGGGTTAAGTTTAAAGTTGTTTCAGTTGAGAGGGACGGAAGAAAAATACATTACTGGGTAGAGAGAAGAACCAACGGTTACAGGGTTTATATGGGCTCAAAAACTCATTATATAAAACCGGGAGTGTACACATTCAGGCTAACCTATATTACAGGCAGGCAAATTGGCTTTTTCAAAGACCATGACGAACTTTACTGGAATGTAACAGGGCAGGGGTGGAAATTTCCCATTAAAAGGGTGGAAGCATATGTCTCTTTACCTGAAGGCTACGGGCCTGATAATTTTCTAAAATGGACGGCATATACAGGTAGAACAGGCTCAAGGGAAAAAGCATTTAAAGCATACATAGATAATATGGGAAGGCTTGTTTTTGAGAGCACAAGGGCATTTAGACCAAAAGAAGGGATGACAATTGTTGTGGGTTTTAAAAAGGGGATTGTACATGAGCCTACTAAAAGCGAAAAACTACTGTTTATCTTAAAAGACAATGGCAGTATGACGGCAGGGTTAATAGGAATATTAATCCTTCTTATCTACTATTTATTAGCGTGGGTTCGTGTTGGGAAGGACCCTGAAAGGGGGCCCATAGTACCTCAATTTGAGCCGCCGGATAACCTTTCCCCAGCCCAGGTAGGCTATTTGATACGAATGGGGTATTCCGACAGGTGTCTTGTGTCAGCCCTTGTAAATATGGCATTAAAAGGAGTGTTAAAAATCAGTGAAGCAGGTGATAGTTTTGCCCTTATAAGAAAAGAAGGGGGAAGGTCAAAACTTACACTTGAAGAGCAGGTTCTCTTTGACAGGTGGCTGTCAATAGGTCACTATTTTAAATTTAGCCAGACTAATAGGTTGGAAATTCTTGAAGGTATAAAGAGATTTAAAAAAACATTGAACAATATGCTTGAAGGAAATTACTTCTATTCAAATGTGAAATTTGTTTATCCCGGATTGCTTCTTTCAATTTTCACTTTATTTTTTATTGCAATATTCGCCAGAATACCATTATTAGCAGGATTTGTTATGTTCTGGTTAACTTTCTGGACATTTGGGGTTATAAGTGTGGTGAAAGCATTTATTTCGTCTCTTAAATCAAAAAAATCTATAATTGATACTTTAACATTATTTTTTATGTCAATTCTTTTCACAGCAGGGGAGTTGGGCGGTTTGTTTATGCTCGCTACAGTTTCTTCAGTTGAGACTTCTATTTTAGTAGCCCTTATTGCCGGGATAAACATATTGTTTTTCTTTTTATTAAAAGCGCCTACTGAATACGGAAGAAGGGTTATGGATAAGATAGAAGGCTTAAAATTGTACCTTACAATGGCAGAAGAGGACTACATAAAATACAAATTGAAATTTACAAAAGATGTAAACACTTTTAAATGGTTTTTGCCCTATGCTATAGCATTAGGCGTAGAAAGGGAATGGAGTGAAAAATTTGAAGGTGCTATTGACCAGGCTGCAATGGCTGAATACTTTGAAGGGGATAAATTTTACAGAGGCGGCTTTTCTCCCACAACCTTTTCTTCCGTTGTTGCTTCTTCGG
>WFPG01000028.1 GCA_015487755.1 Acidobacteriota bacterium | reverse complement strand
CTTTACATTGAAGATGTTGACATAATTGACGGCACCCCGCTTCTTGACATTAAACCCTATGTTCCCCAGTTTGACATAAGAGAGGTAAAATCAATAGGCTGGCTTGAAAAAAACATCCAAAAACTTCCTCACTCAACCGACGACGGCAGGTTCAGAAAGAAATAAAATTACTTTTCTTTTTTAAAATCGGCATACAAATTAAAAAAATCCTCAAGTTCTATTTTTAGGTCTTCCCTTATAATTTTTCTCAAAAGCCCTTTAGGTAAAACTTTGTTACTGTGAATTGGAACAGTTGTTACTCTTCCGTCATTTGATTTTAATCTCACATGTGAGCCTCTTGTTCTAATTATTTCAAATCCTATATATTGTAAAAATTTCAATAATTCTTTGCCTTGAATGGCAGGTAATTTAGGCATTAACCTCTATCTCAAGTTCTCTAAAACCTATAAATTTATTCTCATCAACAAGTTTTTCTTCTTCAAGGCACATCTCTATCACTTCTTTTATGTTATCAAGAGCCTCTTCTATTGTTTTCCCGTAAGAATGGCAGCCTTTAAAAACAGGGCAACTTACTATGTAATTTCCGTCTTCGTCAATTTCAACCAAAATCGGTAAATGCAATTTTTTCATTGTTTACTCCCTGCTTATAATTTAACTTAAAGTTAATGCCAAGTCAACAAAAGTGACGGTTTAAAGGGAAAATTCAGCAATAAAAAATTTATGAAAACAATTCGCGATACTCTTTTATTGTGTCGGCGATTATCTTTGCTCCGTTTTTTATGTCCTGTTCAGAGTTGACAAAGGGGTTTATGGATATCCGTAAAAACTCGTCAGGGTTGAGTTTTAAAGCAAGTATTGTTTTTGATTTTACCTTGTCTTTTGCGGAACAGGCAGAGCCTGCCGATATGTAAACTCCTTTGTCTGAGAGCATTCTGACTATTACCTCTGATTCAATCCCCTTTGCAAATACCCCTAAAATGTAAGGTGAAAAGTTTTTCGGCTCAAAAACTTCAAAGTTGTCAAGATGTTGAGCAAGGGTGTCAACAAAGAGTTTTCTTAAAGTTAAGGCTTTTTCATAGTTTTCGTCAGTTTTGTCTTTTAGCATTTCAACAGCCTTTTTTAATCCTGCAATGCCTGCAACATTGTGGGTGCCGCCCCTTAAACCGAATTCCTGGCTTCCCGCAATTAGAGAGGGAAGGTTAATCCCCTTTTTTATGAAAAGAGCCCCTATCCCTTTCGGGGCAAAGATTTTGTGGCCTGACACGGTGATAAAATCAATGTGTTTTAAATCCGCTTTAATCTTCATAAAGCCCTGAACATAGTCTGTGTGGACAAGGCAGGAAGGGTTTTTCTCCTTAACCTTTTTTGCAATCTCCTCAACATTAAATACTATACCCGCCTCATTGTTTACCTTCATTAAAGAGAAAAGCCTTGTGTCTTTGTCTATTAAATCAAGAAGTTTTTCTTCATTTATCTTCCCGTTTTTTTCAATGTCAATTGTCTTAACATTGTATCCACCAATTAAAAGGTCTGTTGCCGATGTCCTGACAGAGTTGTGCTCAATTCCGCCTATTACAATGTTTTTATCGGGATAGAGTTTCGCAATTCCCTTTAAAACCTGGGTGTTTCCCTCAGAGCCACCCGAAGTAAAAATACAGGTGTGGGAGTTTTGCAAGTTTAAACTTTTTAGCAAAACCTCTCTTGCCTCTTCAACAAGGGTGTTTGCCTCTATTCCAAGTTTATGGGCTGAAGAAGGGTTGCCGTAACTTTCGGTTAAAAATCTGTAAACCTCGTCAGCAACCTCTTTTATAACGACAGTTGTTGCCGTTGAATCAAGGTAAATCATCTTCTCCCTCCTTCAATTACAAGGACAAAGGGTTTTCTGTTTTTCTCTTCCCCTACAATCTTTAAAACATTTTCAATTGTATCAACAATTACCTCTTCGTCCTCGCAGGTTAGATTAAAGAGTATTGAAACCCTCTTCCCTTTCCCGAACACGGTTTTTATCGCCTTTAAAATCTGTTGCAGCCTGTAAGGGGTTTCCATTATGAAAACAGGAACTTTTAGTTTTTTCAATTCCTCTAACTTCCTCTTTCTCTCTTCGTTTTTTCTCGGCAAAAAGCCTGCAAAGTAAAACTCGTTCATATCAAAGCCGCTTAAAGCAATACCGCTCATTAAAGAGGACGCTCCCGGTATAAAGGTAACAGGCAGGTGCCATTCCCTGAACGCCTTTACAAGTTTAAAACCGGGGTCTGAAAAGACAGGCGCACCGGCGTCAGAAAAGCATGCAACCGATTTGCCGTCAATTACCGCTTTTTTTATCTCTTCAACCCTTTTGCCTTCATTGTGCTCGTTTAAAAACTGTAAATCGCTTCTCTTTATCCCCAGAGAGCGAATAAGCCTGTATGCCGCCTTTCTCTCTTCCCCGTAAACAAGGTCTGCATTTTTAAGTATTTTCAATCCCCTTAATGTAATGTCTTCAGGGTTTCCCATAGGGACTGAAACAAGGTAAAGCCCCGCTTTCAATTTATTTAATACCCGTGCTTCCGAAACCACCGCTTCCCCTTTCGGTTGAGTCTATCTCCTCAACCTCTGTTAATTTTGCCTGATAAACAGGGCATAAAACAGCCTGCGCAATCCTCATTCCCCTTTCAATCACAAAGTCTTCCTTTCCAAGATTGGCAAGGATAACCTTTATCTCCCCCCTGTAATCTGCGTCAATTGTGCCGGGGGTGTTTAAACAGGTTATGCCGTGCTTCAAGGCAAGCCCGCTTCTCGGCCTGATTTGAATTTCATAGCCTTTAGGGATTGAAAAAATCAGCCCTGTGGGAATTGCCTCAACCTCTCCCTTTTTCAAAACAAAATTTTCTTTAACCGCCGCATACATATCCATTCCGGAACTTAACTCTGTTTGATATTTAGGAAGGGGCAGGCCTTTCCCGTGCTCAAGCACCTTTACCTTAACCTCTATTTTATCCATTTATCACTCCCAACGCTTTCTTCAACATAGTTTAGCAGAAAATCTGAAAAATCCTTATCCGTATTGAAAAGGGGAATCCTTAAAAAGTTTTTTATTCCGCTATCTAAAGCAAGGTTTTTCAGATAGATATCCAATTCGTAAAGGGTTTCGGAGTTGTCTATAACAAAACTTAAAGGAAAGACAATTACATTTTCAAAACCCTTTTCGGCAATTTCCCTTATTACCTCTTCAATAAAGGGGGAAACCCATTTAACAGGCCCAAGCCTTGACTGAAACCCTAAAAAAACAGGGACATCTAACTTTTCTTTAAAGTATTCAACCTGCTCCTTAACCTGCTCCACATACGGGTCTTTTTTCGTAAGATATTTGGGAATAGAGTGGGCTGTAAACATTACCGCCGTCTTTTCTCTCCCTGTTTTTTCAAGGTGTTTTTCTATCCTTTTTTCAATCAGTTTTAAAAATTCATGGTGGTTATAGTAAGGCTTAACAACCCTTTTGTCTT
>WFPG01000027.1 GCA_015487755.1 Acidobacteriota bacterium | reverse complement strand
GTCAATTAACTCTTTTAATTCCGCTTCCACAAACATGTCAACCTCACCTAAATGTTTTATTGTTGCATATAAAATATAAGAAAAAATCTTAAAAAGTCAAAGAAAGGTTTGAGTTAAACAAGCATACCTTTAAGGCTTGTAAATGTAGAAGAAATAATCTTTACTTTAACAAACCTTCCTATCAAATCCTCTCCCCTTCCAGCCTCGAAATTCACCACATGGTTGCCTTCGGTTCTTCCCGTAAGTTTTGTTTTATCCCTTTTTGAAACACTTTCAACAAGCACTTCAAACACTTTCCCTTCCATATTTTTGTGCTTTATCTCCTGCACCTTTTCCTGATACTTTTGTAGGACAAATAGCCTTTTATCTGCAATTTCTTTCGGCACGGGGTTTTCTTTAAGCCTTAAAGCCGCAGTTTTAGGCCTGGGCGAATACTTGAATGAGAATATATTGTCATACTGGACACGGTAAATTGCGTCCATGGTTTGCAAAAAGTCTTCCTCTTCTTCCCCGGGGAAAGCGACTATAAAATCAGAAGAAATTACAACATCGGGGATATATGAGCGAAGCATATCTATTTTTTCAAGGTATTCTTCCCTTGTGTATTTTCTTCCCATAAGTTTTAAAATTTTGTTTGAGCCTGATTGCATAGGCAGGTGTATATACTTGCATATCCTTTCAGAAGAAGCGATTACCTTTACAAGTTCCTCGTTAAAGTCTTTCGGGTGGGAAGTTAAAAACCTTATCCTTTTCAACTCCTTTATTTTATCCACTTCAATTAAAACATCTTTGAAAGTTTTCCCCTGATAATTGTATGAATTAACATTTTGCCCTAAAAGTTCAACTTCTTTAATTCCGTATTCTTTAATTGCAACTTTTATTTCGTCAACAATGTCTTCAATAGGCCTTGACCTCTCTCTGCCTCTTGTGTAAGGGACAACACAGTAGGTACAAAAATTATCGCACCCTTCAATAATAGAAACATACGCCTTTACCTTCCTTTCCCTGTCAACGAGTTTAGGGTCTATTTCAAGGCTTTCCGGATGGTCGGAAGTATCACAAAACCTTTTGCCTTCTAAAGCATTTTTTACTGCTTTTGCAATTAAATGGACGCTTCTTGTGCCCAAAACAAAGTTCAAATTGGGAATTTTTTTAAACAATTGGTCTGCTTCATGGGAAGCGACACAGCCTGTAACCCCGACAATTTTATCTTTTCCGAAATTCTTTCTAATCACACCAACCCTTGTAAATATTTTATGGGCTGCTTTTTCCCTCACGCTGCATGTGTTAAGAACAAAGATATCTGCTTCTTCGTCAACAGTTGTTTCTTGATACCCATATGCTTTGAGAATGCCGGCCATTTTCTGGCTATCGTATTCATTCATCTGACATCCCCATGTTTCTATCTTAAACTTAGGCATAAACGCTCCTTTACTTTACTTTCAAGGAATAATTATAGTATAGGGTTTGAAAAATACAAATAGTTTAGAGTTTTATTCTTGCCAGTTTTTCGTAATCGGGAATTAGTTTATGGTTAACCGCAATAATATGCTTTTCAATTTGAGAAGCACTTTCCATGTTTAACACTCTCTCTAACAATTGTTCACAATCACTAATTTTTACATTTCGCAATACCGATTTAACCACAGGTATTGAAGCAGGTGTCATACTGAATTTTCTCAACCCCATTCCTAAAAGTAATGCGGTAAATTTAGGGTTACCCGCCATCTCGCCACACATTGAAACATCAATGCCTGCTTTCCTGGCTGCTTTTATAGTTCTGTCTACAATTCTAATTACCGCAGGGTGAGAAGGCTGGTAAAGGTAATTCACTTTGTCGTTATTCCTGTCAATAGCAAGGCAATACTGAATTAAATCGTTTGTGCCTATGCTGAAAAAATCAACATACTTTGCAAGCAAATCGGGAATCTCTGCGGCAGAGGGTACTTCTATCATAATTCCCTTTTGAATAGTTTCGTTAATCTTTATCCCCTCATTTTTCAATTCTTCCATAACCTCTTCGAAAAATCCCACTACTTCTTTTAATTCATCCACCCCGCTTATCAAAGGAAACATAACCTTTATATTCTCGTTCTCACCTGAAACCCTTAATATTGCCCTTAATTGCGTTCTAAATATGTCTTTTCTCCTCAAACAAAACCTTACAGCCCTTAAGCCTAAAACAGGGTTCTGCTCGTCTTTTTCAAGAACTTCATGGAAAAACTTTTCTCCGCCTAAATCAAGGGTTCTTATAACAACTTCTCCTTTAACCTGAGAGCAGAGTTTTTTATAGAAATTGTAATGCTCTTCTTCTGTAGGAAGGTCAGGTGCAGATTGTAAAAAGATAAACTCACTTCTGTAAAGCCCGACACCTTCCGCATTGTATTTCTTTAAAGCGGGAAATTCTTCGGCTATTTCCACATTGGCAAGCAATTCTATCTTTTCCCCGTCAAGGGTTATTGACGGGTATTTGGCAATCTCTAAAAGTTGTTTTTGAAAATGAATCCTCTTCTGGTGTTTTTCCAGGTAAATATTTTTTTCAGATTCTTGAGGCTTTACTATCACTTCCCCTTCAATTCCGTCAACAATAACAATATCCCCATCTACTATTACTTTTGTAGCATTGTGCAAACCCACTACTGTAGGTATATTCAATGCCTTGGCAATAATTGATGTGTGCGTAGTTACCCCACCGTAATCGGTGGCAATTCCAACAACTTTATCATTATAGAGTATGGATAAATCGGAAGGATGGATGACTTTTGCAACCAAAATTGTATCTTCCTCAAAATCCAGACTTTTGTTTAAATCTTTATCTACAAGGTTTGCAATGACCCTTGTGGCAATATCTTCAAGGTCTTCCCGTCTCTGCTTAAAATATTCATCTTCCATTCCTTTAAATTTAGCTATCAACTCTTTAATAACCTCTTTAAAGGCATATTCTGCATTAAGAAACCTTTCTTTAATAATCTGTATTGTTTTTTGAATAAGGGACTGATCTCTGAGTATCAAAAGATGTGTGTCAAATATAGACAAGTGGTCTGATTCTAAATCTGAATTTAAGTTATCTTTTGCATCTTCTATCTGTTTTTTAGTTTGCTCTAAAGCCTTTAAAAACCTATTAACCTCATCGTCAATATGCTCTTTTAAAATATTGTAATAAGGTATAAAGATTTTAGTTTTATCTTCTAAAATGACAGCCTTCCCTATGGCAACATCAGGCACAATCCCTGTGCCTTTCAACTTTATTCTATTTGACATAATTACTCGTCTTCTCCAAATTTATCATCAATCAATTTCTCAATTGCTTTAAACGCCTGCTCCTCATCTTCTCCCTCAATCCTAAAAATCAACTCTGAACCGACGGGAGCAGCAAGAAGCAAAACACCTAAAATACTTTTGCCGTCAGCCTCTACACTATCTTTTAAT
>WFPG01000026.1 GCA_015487755.1 Acidobacteriota bacterium | reverse complement strand
TTAACAAACTTGTTTTTGTTTATCAGGACGATTTGTTTACCTCTAACCTCGACGGTAGTTGTGTTAGAAGGCTTGTAAAGGCAGTCGGGCCGGAGTCATTTCCCAAATTTTCACCTGACGGTAAATGGATTGCTTTTACTTCCTACTACAACGGGAACAGAAATGTTTATGTAATCCCTGCAGAGGGAGGGAAGATTCACCAGATTACATTTGAGCCTGAGGGCGCTCAAATGTTAGAGTGGAGCAATGACGGGAAATATATCTATTACCTTACTACAAGAGGGTGTTTTTCAAGGTTTTTCAGAAAGATATACAAAATAAGGGTTAAAGATGGAAAACCCGTCGGAATAGGGGAAGAATTTCCCGTAGATATGGCTTCAACTTTGTGTTTTAACGATAAAGGTGACGCATACACATTAAACAGGCACTCTCTGTACTTCTGGTGGTGGAAAAGGTATAAAGGCAGCGCAAATACAGATGTATGGGTTTACAACAAAAAGACGAAAAAGATAGAAAACATCACAAAAACAAACTTTAACGAAACCTGGCCTATTTGGGCTGGCGATTACATTTACTTTGTTTCCGAAAACAATAAGGGAATTGCAAACATTTTCAGGATAAACTTAAAAACAAAGAAGAGAGAGCAGGTTACCTTTCACAAAGATTATGCGGTTCAATGGCCTTCGCTTTCTTCAGACAGAAAGTATATTGTTTACGAATGCGGCGCATCTTTGTGGAAACTTGATTTAACAACCTTGAAATACAATGAAATAAAGATTAAAGCAGATGTTGATTCAATACTTCCCGAGTATGAGTTTGTAAACCCGTCAAAACTGATTACCTCTTTTGCAATTTCACCTACAGGCAAAAGGATTGTATTTTCCGCAAGGGGTGAAATTTTTACGGCACCGAAAAAGAACGGGGAAATAAGGCAGATAACATTTAACAGCGGGGCAAGGGACGACGAACCAGTATGGTCTCCTAAAAAAGACAAAATTGCCTTTATTTCAGACAGGGACGGAGAAGAAAATATCTATATGATAGACCAGTTTGCAAAAACCGAGCCTGTAAAGTTAACAGACAGAAAATCAGGGTTTATAAGCGATTTAAGGTTTTCCCCTGACGGAAATTACCTTACTTACACAACAAATGACTTTGCATTCTATGTTTTTGACATTACCGCAAAGAAAGAGATTTTAATCTCAAAAACTAAGAGGGATTTTTCAAGGGAATACTGCTGGTCGCCTGACAGCAGGTGGATTGTTTACACCGAAAAAATGGCAAATTACCACAATGCAATCTATGTTTACAATGTGGTTGAAAAGAAGAGTTACAAGGTTTACTCATCTGTTTTCAATATTGCAAACCCGGTATTTTCCGCAGACGGCAAGTATATTTACTTTATCTCTTCAAGGTACGGAACAAATGCAAACCTTGCAATGATAATGCTTCAAAAGGAAAAGAAAAACCCGCTTGAGAAGGAATGGGACGAAGAAATAGTTAAAAAAGAAGAAAAAGGGAAAAACAAAAAGAAAACAAAGAACAAGAAAATAGCAAAAGATACTAAAAAGAAAAAAGACAAAGAAGAGGTTAAGATTGACTTTAACGGCATTGAGAGAAGGGTAGAACTGCTTCCTTTAAACGGGTATATAATCTGGGAGATTAAGCCTATTAAAGGCGGTTTGTATGTTGCTTTTAAGCCTGAAACAAAGGATTTAACGGTAAAGAGAAGTTCAAGGTGGAGTTTCGGCTTTAACCTTTACTACTACGATGTAAAAGAAAACAAACTTACCGAAGTGGCAAAGAGTGTTTACGGCTTTGATATATCAAATGACCAGAAATGGGTAGGAATTTTCTATAAAACTTCTTTCCAGATTGCCCGTGCAAAGGCAAAGGCAAGCCCGAAGGACAGAATATCCCTTTCTTCCTTATCAATGAAACTTGATAGAAAGGCAGAGTGGCATCAGATATTCAGCGAATCCTGGAGAATGGTAAGGGATATGTTTTACGACAAAAACCTTCACGGCGTTGACTGGAAAAAAATGAGAAGAAAGTATGAAAAAATGGTTGATTACTGCCAGACAAGAAATGATTTAAACAGAATCCTTGAAGAGTTGGTAGGAGAATTAAACGCTTCCCACCAGGGGGCAAGAGGCGGAGATTTTAGGGAAAAGCCGAAGAGAGTGGGAATAGGCAGCCTCGGGGCTGTTTTAATCCCTGACGGAAAATTTTATAAGTTTGCAAAGATTTACAAAGGCAATCCTTATTACAAGCAGTACAAATCACCTCTTGATAAGCCTTATATTAAGGTAAAAGAAGGGGATTACTTAATTAAGATTGACAACCGAATTGTAAAAACAGACAGGGATTACAGGTGGTACTTAATTAACAAAGCAGGGAAAACGGTCATCCTAACCGTTAACGATAAGCCTTCCGAAAAAGGCGCATGGGATATTAAGGTTAAGCCTATTTCCTCTGAATACATGTTAAGGTATTTAAACTGGGTTGAAAGAAACAGGGCAATAGTTGAAAAAGAATCAAACGGTGAAATAGGCTATATCCACTTAAATTACATGTTGGGCGATAACCTTGCCGTTTTCTACGACTATATCCGTTATTACTTTGACAAGAAAGGGCTTATCCTTGATGTTAGGTGGAACGGCGGCGGCGGAATTGACCCGCAATTGATTGATTACCTTGAAAGAAAGCAGTATCAAATTACAAGGCTTAGAAACGGTGAAGATTTGCCGAGGCCTATGGATATTTTCAGGGGGAAAATAGTGGTTCTCTGCAATGAGTTTTCCTATTCAGATGCCGAAGTTTTCCCCAATGCTTTTAAAGTGAGAAAGTTAGGAAAACTGATAGGCGTTCCCACTTTAGGGTTTGTTATTGCGGTTAACGAATACCCGTTAATTGACGGCGGTACTATAAGAAAAACATTTATCGGCATCTGGGATATTTACGGGCATCAACTTGAATCAAGGGGCGCTATTCCCGATATTATTGTTCAAAACGACCCGAATCAGTTTGAGAAAGGGTATGACGCGCAATTGGAGAAGGCTATAGAAGTTTTGAAAAAAGAGATTAAATCGGAAAAACCTAAAAAGATAGATACCTCAATAAAACCGAGGTAATTGCCTAATAAAAATCAAAGGGGGCTTTCAAGCCCCCTTTTTTTATTTTAATGCTTTTTCAACTGGTAAATAATTATTCCGACAGGGTAAAGGTAAGACGGATTGCCTATGTAATAAGCCTTGCCTTTTACTTTTATCCCTCCTGATTTGTTGTATCTATCCTTTCTTTTCTTGTATTTAAGGTATTTTTTATAAACTGCGGAGCCTTTTTGAATATAGCCGAAGACATACTTTCTCGTGTAATTTGTTTCGCCGGGTTTTAAGAGTTTAACGCAAATGTAGTCAGACTTAGGTGCGTCTTTTAGAAAGAAGTCATATCTGTTTTCGTCTCCTATACCTGCGAAAAATTCAACAGCCTGTCCTTTAAAAGTTTTTCCTTTTTTGGTTTTATTAAAAACTTCAAAATCAACTTTTTTGTAGTTTAAAGAAACCTGTTGTGTTGCTTCCGACTTATATTCTTCAAACTTTTTGTTTACATTAACTCCGCCTAAAGGTGAAACCAATGTTGAAGCAACCTTTTCCACAGGGTAGGGCATTCCCCAATTCTGCCTTGCGCTTCCGGGAGATGCCTGTAAAGGAAGGCCGAGCATTCTTCTTAATTGGTTCATTTCGTCCATATTAAGTTTACCCGGTTCTGACGCTACAAAATTGGCAAATTTTCCAAAGTACCATTTGTCAGGTTTAAGTTTCGGATTAACGCTTTTGTTTCCCCCCGCATCTTCAAGCATATAACTTTCAGGGTCATCGTTTAAGTCGTCTAAATCTGCCTGCTTCCATACCACCAGGTTTTTGCCGTCTTCATCCATGTATGAATAAAAACCGCCCTGGCACTGGTAGAAAATATTGTTTTTTAGTTCAGTGTAGTCATTCCCGAATTCATTCGCAACTGCATAACCTGCCTCTCCGCCTTCTGTTTGGAAAAAAGCAATGATATTGCCTTCAATTATTGCTTTACCGTTATTGCCTACCAATATCCCGTATGAACCGCCTTTCCCCGGTTGAAACCAGCCGAAAATAATATTGTTGTTTTTTATTAAAATTTTTGAGTTAGGCTGTGCACTTCTTGTACTTATTGCGGCATAAAAAGTGTTCACTATAAAATTGTTGGATACCTCGTTTTTATCACCCTGCCATTTTATATAAATTCCGTTACCGTAAGGGTTTATAAGTATACAGTTTTTTATGGTGATATTTGGGCTATATGCTTTAAAAAGCGCCCCTTTCCACGATTTTTTGGGCTTAATTACTGTTTTATCGGGGGAATAAGCGTTTCTTGATTCTGAGTTTAAAACAAAACCGTCTACAATCAAGCCGCTATGGTCTTTTTTATAATCCCCTTCAATTATCCCTTCCCTTAACCCTGTAAACCCGCCTCTATAGTCTTTAGCCCTTTCTAAAATTGTCAGGTTTTTAAAAGGGTTTCTTTCTGTAAAATCTGAATTATACCCACCGACAAGTGTTAAATGGGGAATGCTTATGGTAAAGTTTCCGCAACCACCTTTCCCGTAATAAACTCCCTGCGCAACATGGATAACATCACCTCTAACAGCCTTAGAAATTGCTTTCCATAATTTTCCGTAGGGATTGTCTTTTGTACCGTTACCTGTTGCCCCTTGCCTTACATAAATGTCTTTAGAAAAAACCAAGAGCGACAATAAAAAAATAGCAACAAAAAAAATAAACTTTTTCTTCATATAAAAC
>WFPG01000025.1 GCA_015487755.1 Acidobacteriota bacterium | reverse complement strand
CTCTTAATTCGTCTATCAACTTTTTTCTTGACTTCTCAAGCACAACCCTTGCCATCCCGAAATTATCTATACCACGAATTTTTACAGCCCAAACAAGGTTTTTTGAAATTTTCATAAAAATAAGCAAACTGCTTTCGGTAATAACGACAACTTCGTTTAACCCTTCGTTTTCATTCTTTAAAACCGCTTCATTAAACTTTTTCAAAAGAGAGGAATAGTCTTTTATCCTTCCGTCAGGGTAATCTGTTTTATCAATATCACCGTTAAAAACAGGTTTTCCTTTCTCAATATTGAAAACTATGTTAGTTTCAAGCCCATCTACTTTCTGAAAAACAGAGGTAATAATTTCTCTTACCTTTGTTCTTTTTTGAGCGGATTCATCGTTATTATTAATGTTAACCTCATCGATCTCTTTCATACTTTCCATAAAAAGGCTCATCCAGCTTTCATTAACCGTCCGCTCAATCTCTGAAGGTTGATTTAAAGGAGATAAATTAAATTCCCCGTTTTTCCAGGACAAAATCTCAAAACAGGCTTCCCTTCCTTTTTTAGTCTCACATTCACAATGAATTATTTCCCCGTTAAGAATGTATATTTTTCCTTTCTTTTCTCTGTTTTTAACATCAACTACCATAGTCCTTTTGTTTATGCAAAGCATTTGCAACACATCAACAAGTTGCAATTGAGACACATTCCCTTTAAACCCCTCTTCCTCTTCCTCAATTATCTTTTTTATCAAAGTACAGAGATGGGATAATCTAAAAGGCTTTTCAACATAATGAAGAGCACCTGCGTGCTCGGATTTCTTCCTAATTAACTCCGAACCGAAAGCCGTTATAACAATTGCCTTTGCTTCAGGGTTAATTTTTTTTAATTCCAAAATCAAATCTATTCCGCTTGCGCCAGGCATCCTAATATCGGTGATTAGTATATCCACTTTTGTTGACTTTATTATCTGTAAAGCTTTATTTCCGTCAAAAGCCGCAAGTGTCTTTAATTCAGGGATGTGTTTTTTAATATAATTGATAATTGATAGGGTAATGTCCTCTTCATCATCAACCACCAACAAATTTTTTATTTCACCCATTTGTTACACCCTATTCTTTTGTAAATTTGATAAAACAATAACCTGATTCCTTTTTTAAATAATTCCTTTCCTGCACAACTAATTTAACCTTTTGCCCTTCTGGTAAGAATTTATTGGCAAATTCTTTAATCAAAGCAGGGTACGGACAGGCAGTCCCTTCAAGTTCAGCCTCTCCAACACCTATTGGACAAAAATTACATGTTTTTGAAACTACCTGGAAGGTTACTACTTCTCCGTCTACTTCAAGGCCGCTTTTCCCTGCCATTTCCAGTTCCTTGTCGAGAAAACGTATTATTGACATTAAGTTTTCTTTAAAGTCTTTTGTTGAATCAACTTCAGGTATGTTGTTTTTTATTTTAAAAAACCTTGACAATTTATCGGCTACAAGTTCCATGTTTTTGTTAACAATTCCCTGGCTTAAAACCCCCCACTTTGAAAATCCTGCAAGGATTGAGGCAATTAGTACATTCCATTTATCTAAATCCCTTTCAATTACAACATCTTCAAAACCCATTTTAACCTCCTTAAACTTACATTACCTGTGCAATTTTAGGTGCAAGTTTCTTCATTGTGTATCTCATCGCTCCTAATATGGTTTTTTCTTCGCTTACAAGAAAGAGAATTACATCAATGTCGGGAAGTTTTGAAATTAAAACAGTTTTTCCCTCATACTCAAGCATTACCTGTTTTAAAACACCGCCTTTAATATTTTCACCTAACTTTTTCCCCATACCGAACCCTATTGCCGCCGCAACTGTTAAATCGTCCATAGAAAAATCCTGCATTAAACCTACACTATCAATTAGAAAACCGTCTACAGTTACAAGACAGGCAACAACAACACCTTCAATTTTCAGAAATTCTTTTAACAAACCTTTCGGAGAATCCATATACTACCTCCTTACCTTTAAGAATCCCTAACTCCTGGTAACACCACCTTAAAAACGCTCCCTTTCCCTTTTTCGCTTTCAAAAACAATATCGCCGCAATTTTCTTTAACATATTTTAAAACCATAGATAACCCCAGGCCTACCCCGCTATCTTTTGTTGTAAAAAAAGCATCAAATATATGCCTTTTTTCAAAATTATCCATACCGATTCCAGTATCTTTTATTTCCACTTTGACACCGATAATTTTTTTATTTTTGAGTTCTTCTTTAAAACCGTTAAGACAGGAAGAATCAAGTTTAAAATCTTCAAAAGCACTAACGCTTATTTCAATTCTTTTCTGAAAATCCTTTTTTGCTTTTACAGCATCAATAGCATTGTCCAGTAAATTCATAAATAGATTAAGAACCTTATTTTTATTTCCAAATATAAAAAGGT
>WFPG01000024.1 GCA_015487755.1 Acidobacteriota bacterium | reverse complement strand
AGATTATTGAAAAATTGCAGAAAACGGAAGATAAATCAATCTTTTCCTTGCCTTTTTTTGAAAAGGTTGACCAAGATGTTTTTGCTTTAAGGTTGGGAAATATATTTTACCCTCATATGAAACTTGTTGTTAAAATTGAGGGGCAAAATCTATTGTTTAATGTGGATACTCACGATTCCCCCGAAAGAATTCCTCCTACATTACCCGGCTATGAAAAGTTTAAAAAAGTGATTAAGTTTAACAAAATGGTTAAAGAAAAGGTTTTGAGCCACTTCTACCGGGTACCGGAACTTTGTGCCGAGCAGGAAAATAATAGCACAGTGGTTTTTTTAGACGATGAAGATTTTATTTTGAATATATTTAAAAACCTTTCCCAATGCCTGGGAGTAAGGGCGAGAACATACAAAGACGGCAATTCATTATTAAGGGATATTGAGCAGAGCAGGTTAAACCCTTCAATTTGCTTTGTTGATATTATGATGCCTGAAATAAGCGGGTATGACTTTGTAAGCAAGTTAAGGGAAAAAAGGCTAAAAAAATTCCCGGTGATATTTACCACCGGGGTAAACCCTTCAAAATTGAAAAAAGACTTATGCGACGATTACCTTTTAAAACCTGTGTCCCTGAAAGACATTGAAAGCAAGTTAAAAAAATTCAAACTACTTTAAAAACATTGCTTCCGTCTGTTAGAAATTTTTCAACCTTTGCCTTGCCGGTAAACTCCAACCCTTCAACAATTCCCCTTGCAATGCTTCCCCTGTGACATAAAAGTATATTTGCTTTTCCGGCAACCTCGGTTAAAACCTTTTTCTCTTTTGCTGCTTTTTCCGACAATGCTACATCCATTGAAAGAGGCCCTTCAACATAAACCCCTTTTCCGAATTGTCCCCTCTTTGCCATTGCTTCTGCTACAGTCCCGTAAACGGAAGATTCCATATTAAGGTTTACAAGTTCAACGGCAGACAATACAGCCGCTTTAGGCTCTTTAATACCGGTTTCCTTTGCAACTAAAATTGTGTTTGAAACCAATTCAACAAAGGTTTTCAAAGAAGGCAGAACATTTATGTACGGGTCTGAAACAAAAAACACTCTCTCTTCTATTTCAACTTTCACAACTGAAGAAAAGGTTTTTTTGTATCGGGATGAGAGGGATTGAAAAAGTTTTGCAATTTCAAAGTCAAAATTAATCTTCAATGTTTTTTTATTTTCTTCACCGTTGTAAAACTTTTCAAAAAAATCTATTATTTCCTTATTGTTCATTTTTCCCCCCTGTTTGCGAATATTGCGCCTAATGCAAGGGATGCCGCTTTATTCCTTTCGGTATCAGACCTTGAAACAAGGCAAATAGGCACCTTTGTCCCTGCAATAATTCCCGCAAAAACAGTGTCGCTGAAAAGGGTAAAACCTTTTGTAACAATATTGCACTCTTCAATTGCGTTCACAATAAGCCCGTCGTGGTTTTTAAAAGCCTCTCCCGGCTCCAATGCGGGATAAATGGTAACATTTTTGTACTTCCCTTCTATTATTTTAATAACTTCGGCATTCTCTTCCTCTACAAAATCTTTGTAAGGGGAAATAAAGCCGAAAGAAGGGAAATTAACCCCTAATGAATTTGCCACCGATATAAGGTTTTCAATAATTGCAACCTTCTGCTCTTTATTCGGTTTTTCAACAATTCCCCCGTCTGTGAAAAAGAAAAGTTTGTCCCTGTTAGGCAAGTCAAGGACAGCAACATGGGATATAACATCCCTTTCCTTTAATTCCTTTGCCTTGAAAACCGCTTTTAAAAGGGTAGATGTTTTAATAAACCCTTTCATTAAAAAGTGAGCCTCTTTCTGTAAAATCAAATCAACGCATATTTTTGCCGCTTCCTTTTCGTCATTTGTGTCAATTATCCTCATTCCGTCTAATGAAAACCCCTGCTTATTTGCAATTTCTTCCATTTCATTTTTATTGCCTACTAAAACTGCGTCAACAATGCCCTCTTTTGCGCTTTCCACAACCGCTTTAAGGACACTTTGTTCATTTGCCATTGCAACGGCAACGGTTTTATTTCCCTTCTGTTTTTTTGCTGTTTCAATCAGAGAATTCCAATCTTTTATCATCATTTCTCACCTCTATAGGTATTCTTTAATCTCTATTTCTCCTTTAACCGCTAAAAATGCGGCTTCCGCAAGCGCCTGCATTTCCCCTTCGCCGGGATAAACCCTTATATTGCCTAAAAAAGAAATATACTCTTTTAAATCGGATATAAACCTTTCTGAATGGGCAATCCCCCCTGTAATAAGAATAGCAT
>WFPG01000023.1 GCA_015487755.1 Acidobacteriota bacterium | reverse complement strand
TTATAGTATAGTTAACATTCAAATTTGAATTATTCAGGAGTTATTATGGCTAACAGGAAATTGATTAGACCGAGTTTACAAGAAATAAAATCTAAAATGAATGAGCAAAAAACGGAAACCCCTTCAAGGATAGCGGCTCAAATCCAATCTGAACAACCTTTATTAAATCACCCGCTTGTTACAACAGCAAGGAGAAAGCAATCGCCGCCTGAACAAACCCATGCTGAAAATTTCTACTACTTAAAGCAAATGCAGGCAAAAGAGCCTATGGTTATAATAATGGAAGACGGCGAGGAAATCAGGGGAATTATAGAGTGGTATGACAAAAATTGTTTAAAGGTAAACAGGGTTAATGAGCCAAACCTTTTAATTATGAAATCAAAGATAAAGTATATGTACAAACAGGAAGAAGAAAGAGCCGCAATGAGAAAAGCCAAAAGAAGGGCGAGAAAGGCTGCCGAGAAAAAGGAAAGCGAAGAAAGCGGAGAATCACAGGAAGAATAGGAAAAAGATTCAATGACAAAAATACTTGTTACCTGTGGAGACCCAAACGGCATTGGTGTAGAAATTTTCTTAAAAACACTTAACAACACAAAACTCAAAAATCAGATAGTATTCATAGGGAATAAAAAGATATTAGAATTTTATGCAAACCTTTACAATCTCAAAATCCCGGACATTGAAATCATTGAAATAGACACTGATTTTTTTTTAAATCCCGGGAAAATAGAAACTATTAACGGGAAATTCTCCGCAAAGTGCATTGAAAAGGCGGTAGATTTAATTGAAAAAGGGTACGGAAACGCTCTTGTAACATTACCGATTTGCAAAGAGAATTTTCAACAATCCGGATACAGATTTGAAGGGCATACCGATTTTTTAAAGCATCTCACAAATGCAAAAAAAACAATGATGATGTTTTATTCTCCTTCATTTTCGGTAGTCTTGCATACCATCCACATACCATTGAAAGAAGTATTTAAGCACATAAATCAAAAAGAACTTGAAGAAAATATTGAATTTGCCTTCAATGAAATCAAAAAAGTATTAAACTTTGAAAACCCTCAAATTTTTGTATGCGGCTTAAACCCCCACGCAGGAGAAAACGTGCACATAGGAAAAGAAGACTTTGAAATAAAAAAAGCGGCTAAAACACTAATACAAAAAGGGCTTCCAGTTAAAGGAGTATTCCCTTCCGATACCCTGTTTTCACATTTGAAACAAAACCCTGAACAGATTGTTTATGCGATGTACCATGACCAGGGACTTATTGGAATAAAAACAAAACACCCGGAAAAATCGGTAAATATAACTTTAGGGCTTCCTTTTTTAAGGCTTTCGGTGAGCCACGGCACTGCTTTTGACATTGCGGGGAAAGGTATAGCGGATTATAATAATTTACGGTATGTGTTAGAAACGGCAGAAAAGCTCCTTGGGAGGGGATTATGAAAAAGGTTTTGACAGGGATTTTGATTTTAATAGCGGTAGGCTGCATAGGCTCAAGGCTGTATTTTACGGACAACGAAAGGTATGACATTAAAATAGCAATGGTTAAAATTGACAAAAGTTATGAAACAATAAAGGCATATTCAAAGGGTGCCGACATTTCAAAAAGCGATGTTTTAAGTGCAGTCAACAATATTGAAAAACAAATTAACATTTTAATAAACAAAAAACCCTCTAAAAACCCTACAGTTTACCTTGAACATTTAAAAGAGGTTAAGTCAATTTTGACATTTGTTAAAGACAGCGCCAAAGATGGTAGTGTAGAGAGGACAAGGTATCACTTTAAAAGGTTGAGAACATCCTGCATGTCCTGCCATATCAGGTACAGAGTAGGAATTAACCTTTAACTATTCTTGTAAAAACCTATCTACAGAAAGGTAGCGCTCCCCGGTATCGGGTATAATAACGAGAACTGTTTTGTTCTCTATCTCCCTGCACAACTTTAACGCAGCCGAGAAGTTTGCCCCTCCGGATATACCGCAGAAAACCCCTTCTCTTTTTAAAAGCATAGCGGCATTGTCAAATGCTTCTTCTTCGCTAACGGTAATAACCCTGTCAATCAAAGCTATATCAAGGTTTTTGGGGATAAAGCCAGCCCCTATTCCCTGAATTGCATGTGGAGATGGTTCTTTCCCGCTGATTACGGCAGACTTTTCAGGCTCAACGGCAATAAGTTTTATTCCTTTGTAATGTTTTTTCAACACCCTTCCCGCACCGGTAAAAGTGCCTCCCGTTCCTATTCCCGCAACAAAGTAATCAAGTTTGCCACAGCATTCAATAATCTCTTTAGCAGTGGTTTTCGCATGTATTTCAGGGTTTGCAGGGTTTTCAAACTGGTTAAGCATAATGTGGTTATTATTTTCTTTAACAAGTTTTTCAGCCTCTTCTACAGCACCTTTCATACCCTTTGCTTTATCGGTCAAAATAACCTTTGCCCCTAAACCCTTCATAATTTTTCTTCTTTCAATAGAAGCGCTTTCAGGCATAAAAACAACAAGGGGAATTTTCTTTAAAGCACATATAAAAGCAAGCCCTACTCCTGTATTTCCGCTTGTCGCTTCAACAATAACGGTATCTTCATTTACCGCCCCCTTTCCAATAGCGTCTTCAATCATTCCGTAAGCAGCCCTGTCCTTTACGCTTGATAAGGGGTTGTAGTATTCAAGTTTCAGTAAAACCTCATTACCGTTTGTGTCAAAGTTTGAAATTTTTACTATAGGGGTATTGCCTATAAGTTCAAGCATAGAATTATAAATTCCTGTCATTTGAAACTCCTTTATAACAAATTTCACAAATATATTT
>WFPG01000022.1 GCA_015487755.1 Acidobacteriota bacterium | reverse complement strand
CTATAGTATTGACGGAACGGGAGAATTTGAAAAAATAGTAAAGATTGCTTTTAAATCAAGCCCTGAAATTAAAAAGGCATATAAAAAATTAAAAGCGGCAGAAGGAGATAAAATACAGGCAGCATACTTCCCAAACCCTGAATTTGATTTTGAGGTTGAAAACTTTGGAAGAGGTTATGGGGAAGACACATTTTCCAATGCCGATATTACTTTCTATATTACCCAGAAAATTGAAACCGGAGGAAAAAGAAAGTATAGGAAGAAATCTACTCAAGAAAAATTGCTTGCCGCAAGGGAAAAACTAAAATCAGAAATTAACTCAAGGCTTGCCACAATTTATATTATTTACAACAAAACCGCTATCGCAAAAAAAAGGCTGAAAATTGCGGAACAACTTTTTGAAATTTCAAAGGAAAATTTAGAAGTTGTAAGCGAAAAAGTAAAATACGGGAAAACTTCCCCTATACAAAAGATTAAAGCAAAAATTGAGTTTGATAAATCTGCGCTAACACTAAAAGAAGCCAAAGCAAATTTTGAAAATATGAAAAACATTCTTGCCAACTTGATAGGAACAAACAAATTGCCTGAAGACATAGCCTTTCAAGATTTTGAGCCGAAGAATATTGATATTGAAGAGTTAACAAAAGAGGAAAAAATACTTAATACCCCTCAGATAAAAGAAAAAGAATTCCTCAAAAAAGCAAGGGAAACAGAATTGAAATTAACAAAATCGCTTAATATCCCAGATTTAAACCTTTCAGTAGGGTTAAGAAAATTCAGGGAAACAGACCAGACTGCCTATGTTGTTTCAGTAGGGTTCAAAATTCCGATTTTCAATAGAAACAGGGGATTGATAATGAAGAGAGCCGCAGAAAGGGATATGGCATACCTTTCAATGAAACAGGCAAAACTTGATATATTAAAGTTTCGAGAAAACATTTTAAACTCATTTAAAACCGCAAGAGAGCAAAATGAAGTTTACAAAAAAACAATGTTGCCTAATTCAGAAAAGGCTTATCAATCTGTTTTTACAGCATACAGAGAGGGGAAATTAAGCTATTTAGACCTTCTTGATACCCAGAGAACTTTAATATTTATTGAAAACGAATACCTTTCAGTAAAGGAGAGATACATAGAATCTCTGGGAACTCTCCTTGAACTTTCAGGCTTTTTCTCAGACAAATTTTTAAAAGAAAAAAATATAAAGATAAAAGGAGACTGACATGAAAAAGAATTTATTTATCGGTTTTGTAACTGTATTGTTACTAATTGCGGGAATCACAGCATGTGAACAGGTAAAAGCATCAAGCAAAAACAAAAGTGAAGTTGAAGCGGCTGAAAGAGAAAACCAAAGCGGTGAAAAAGACAAATCTGAAGAAAAAATTGAGCTTTCTGCAGAAGAAATAGCCGAATTCAACATTAAATTTAAACCTGCAGTAAGTATTTTAATTGAAACAGAGGTTCACCTGCCTGGAGAAATAAACCTTAATTATGACAAAACGGCAAGAATCTCCCCAAGGGTTAGGGGAAAAACAATTAAAGTTTTTAAGGGGTTAGGAGACACTGTAAAAAAAGGTGAAGTGTTAGCCATAATCTCAAGCAGGGAACTTGCCAACACAAAAGCAGACTACCTTGCGGCAATCGAAAGGCTGAAACTTGCAAAAACAGTGCTTGAAAGAGAAAGAAAACTCTGGGAGAAACAAATAACCTCGCAGCAAGAGTACCTTGAGGCAGAAAAAAATTACACAGAGGCAAAAATAAATTACACAACAATTAAACAAAAACTATTTTCTTTCGGCATAGGGGAAAAAGAATAGAAAAAACTTGAAAATGACGGGAATGACGACTTAACCCTTTACCCGATTAAAGCCCCGTTTGATGGAATTATCCTTACCAAAAATATTTCAATCGGAGAAAATGTGAGCGAAGATACGGAAATTTATACAATTTCAGACCTATCCACGGTATGGGCATTAATTACTGTGTACCCTCAATACCTAAACTATGTAAACAAAGGACAGAAAGTTTATATTAAATTCAACAACGGCACTAAAGATATTGTAGGCAAAATAGATTTTATTGCCCCTGTAGTAGGTGAAGAAACAAGGACATCAACAGCAAGGGTGGTAATCAATAACCCTGACTATCAATACAAGCCGGGAATGTTTTTTACAGCCATAATAAAACTTCCCGGTAAAGAGGCTGAAGTAGCAGTACCCACAGACGCAATTCAGGAAATAGACGGCGAAAAATATGTTTTTGTGAAAAAAGGCAATTACTTTGAGCCGAGAAAAGTAAAAATAGGCAGAACAAACGACAAGTACGCCGAAATCTTAGAGGGTGTAACAAAAGGAGAAGAAGTTGTATATAAAGGGAGTTTTACTTTAAAGGCGCAAATGACAAAAGATTCTTTTGAAGAAGAAGAATAATCCCTATTCGGGAGGAAATTATGAAAAAAATACTTGAAATAATCTTAAAAAAGAGGCTATTTATAATTCTTTTAGCCATTGTGATAATGGGAGCAGGAATTTACTCATATAAAAAACTGCCTGTTGATGCTTTCCCAGATGTTTCCCCTAACCTTGTTCAGGTTTTTACGGAAACACAAGGGCTTGCACCTGAAGAAATTGAGAAATACATAACATTTCCAGTGGAAACGGCAATGACCGGCTTGCCGGGAATTGAGGAGATTCGTTCGGTATCTAACTTCGGGCTTTCTGTTGTAAACATCTATTTTAAAGAAGGAATGGATATTTATTTTTGCCGTCAATTGGTAGGAGAAAAACTTCAGGAAGCCAAAGAGTTAATACCTGAAGGGTTCGGTGAACCGAAAATGGGGCCAATTTCAACAGGCATGGGGCTTGTGCTTTTTTATTACCTTAAAGACAACACGGGAAAATACTCTTTGACAGATTTAAGAACAATTCAGGATTGGATTATAAAATATCAACTATTGACAGTAAAAGGGGTTACAGAAGTACTTGGAATAGGCGGTTTTGAAAAGCAGTACCAGGTAATAGTAAACCCTCAGGCTCTTCTAACCTACGATGTAACACTACAGGACATTATTAATAAAATAAAAGAAAATAACCTTAATGTAGGCGGTTCCTTTATTGAGAAAAACGGGGAAGAGGCTGTAATCAGGTCAATAGGTCTGGTTCAAAACATCAAAGATATGGAAAACATAGTGATTAAAACAGTTGACGGGAAACCTGTATATCTAAAAAACATTGCAAAGATTAAGATAGGCGGGGCAATCAGAAGGGGAATACAGACAAGGAACGGGCAGGGAGAGGTAGTAGCAGGAATGGTCATTAAACTTTACGGGACAAACTCTTCAGAAGTTATTAAAAATGTTGAAGAAAAAATAAAGGAGATAAACAAATCTCTCCCTAAGGGAATAGAAATAGTCCCCTATTACCAGCAGAAAGACATTGTTGAAGCCTCAGTATCAACAGTTAGAGACGCATTGCTTCAGGGCATACTTCTTGTTATTCTCATTCTTTTCATATTTATGGGAGAATTTAGGCCAAGCCTTGTTGTTGCAGGCTCAATACCTTTTTCAATCCTGTTTACATTTATAGGGATGAAGGTTTTGGGAATGTCTGCCAATTTAATGTCTTTAGGCGGGCTTGCGATAGCCATAGGTATGCTTGTTGACGGAACAATTGTTGTGGTTGAAAACATAGACAGGCATTTAAAAAATAATCAAGGAAAGACCCCTTTACTTGAGATAGTCAAAATTGCAAGCAGCGAGATTTACAAGCCGATAATCTTTGCAATTTCAATTATTATAATTGTTTTTCTGCCCTTATTTACATTGCAGGGAGTGGAAGGAAAAACCTTCAGGCCTTTAGCCTACACAGTTGCACTTGCTATGTTAGGCTCTTTAATTTATACCCTGTTTTTAGCGCCTGCAATATCAAGTTTTCTGATGAAAAACAAGGAAACAAAAGTAAGCAAAGGGGAAATTCTCTTACAAAAGATGTCTAACTTTTACAAACCTCTGGTTGAAACATTTGTTCAAAACAGGAAACTTGCTTTAATTTTTGCAACAATTCTCTTAATCAGCGGCATTGTTATTTTCCCCAGGTTAGGCTCGGAGTTTACCCCTAAACTAAAAGAAGGCACAATAATAGTAAGGTTAACCATGCCCCCTTCCATCTCCTTAAACCAGAGCAAAGAGTTTGCAATGATAGTGGAAAGAAGGCTATTAAAAATCCCTGAAATTAAAGAAGTAATCACAAGGATAGGCAGAGGGGAAGTAGGTGCACATACCGACCCCATCAATTCGGCTGAAATATATGTAATTTTAAAACCTAAAAGCCAGTGGAGGAAGAAGGGAGACCAGGAATATATAGAAAAAACAATTAGAAAAGAGTTAGGGGAGATACCGGGGGTTCTTGTAAACCTTACTCAGCCTATTGAGATGACTGTTGATGAACTTCTTGAAGGGGTAAGGGCAGAACTTGCATTAAAACTCTTCGGTGATGATTTAGATTTATTAAAAGAAAAAGCGGATAAAATTGCAGAAGTATTACAAACAGTTAAAGGAGCTGCAGATGTTCAGGTTGACCAGGTATCAGGAACCCCTCAAGTTATAATTGTCCCTGACAGGAAAAAAATAGCCAGGTACGGGATTAATATAAACGATATCCAGACAATCATAAAAGCGGCTGTAGGGGGCGAAGTAGTAGGACAGATATTTGAAGGCACCAAAAGGTTTGACATATTTATCAGGTTTGCAAAACATGCACGAGATTCTGTTGAAAAAATCAAAAATATAATTATCACTTCCTCAAACGGTATAAAAATTCCTTTATCTGAACTTGCTACTGTAAAAGAAGTTATAGGGCCGAGGCAGATTACAAGGGAAAACGGGCAAAGGTTTATTACAATTCAGTGTAATGTCGTTGATAGGGATATAGGATCATTTGTTGAAGAGGCAACAGAAAAAATAAGAAAAAAGGTTAACCTTCCCGCAGGATACTTTTTAACCTGGGGCGGGCAATTTAAATTACAACAGGAAGCAAACAAAAGACTGGCAATTGTTATTCCTATTACTTTGTTAATTGTAACCTTATTGCTTTACTCCTCTTTCGGCTCTATAAAAAATGCCACCCTTATCCTTCTAAACATTCCCCTTGCACTTGTCGGCGGGGTATGGGCTTTATTTCTGACAGGGCAAAACCTTTCAGTCCCGGCATCTGTCGGGTTTATTGCACTGTTCGGAATTGCGCTGGAAAACGCAATGGTTCTTGTTAGTTATTTAAATCAACTAACCGAAGAAGGAATTGAAGTAAATGATGCTTCGGTAAAAGGTGCTACTTTAAGGTTAAGGCCTGTTTTAATGACGGCATTAACAACAGCATTGGGCTTAATTCCCTTGCTTCTTTCAACAGGAACAGGGAGCGAGGTTCAGAAACCTTTGGCAATAGTGGTCATCGGGGGATTAATTACCTCAACGGTTTTAACATTGCTTATAATTCCGGCATTCTACAAATGGTTCAGAAAATAAAAAAGGGGCTTTTAGCCCCTTTTCTTTTTTAAAAAACTATTCGCTTTCAACCGCTTTGTTTACCGCTTCCATCATCTTTTCAAACTTTTCACCTGTAATTCCGCTTCTATCGGCATTCTCTTTAATTGTTCCCCATACAGGCTCTCCGCATATAAGGCATGGAAAATTAAAATCCATAAAGATTTTCACCGTCTGCGGATACTTTTGAATTACATCTTCCACCAAATCTTCAGGCTTTATCTTTGCCATATCATTCCTCCTTTAAACTGACTGCAAGATTATATCCCCTTTGAGTAGCATTGTAAATATCGGCAGGTTTCTCAGCGTCTCCTATAACATAGAAATCTACAATAGTGTCTTTCAACTCTTCTGCAAGTTTATTAGCCGGTTTCATCCCTGAAGCTATAATCACCGTATCAAAAGGCTCAAGGTATACGCTTTGCCCTTCAACCTTGCAGTAAACCCAGTTTTTCTTAAAAGACAGAACATAGGTATTGGGCATAATCTTAATATTGTCTTTACCTTCAAGCCGTTTAAACATCAGTTTTTTGGTAATCATCTCCATATCGTTTGCAATTGTGTCTGTCCTTTTTGTAATAACAACTTCATATCCTTTGTTTGCAAGAAGTTCAGCCGCTTCCATTCCTACCATCCCAGCACCTATTATTAAAATCCTTTTCCCTTTTACTTCCCCTTTGCCCTCAAAAAAGTCAATAGCGGTAATGTAATAAACAGAGTGAAGGTTTAAAACTTCAGGATAATCGGGAATAGAGCCTGTGGCAATAACCACAACATCAAAATTGCCAGCCATATCCGCCGTAAATTCAGTGTTCAACCGTATGTCTTTAACTGTTTTTTCCGTTTTTCTAACAAGCGATTCAAGAGGCCTTTTCATACTCTCTTTGTGGGGTGCTAACGGTGCAAGCCTGAACTGTCCCCCTAATTCACTCTTTTTTTCAAAAAGGGTAACATTATGCGCGATTTTACTTAAAGTTATTGCCGCACTCATCCCTGCCGGGCCGCCGCCTACAACTGCAATGTTTTTAGGTTTATTAACCTTTTCAAGAGGCTTTTTGTCAATTTCAGGATTAACTATGCAACCTAAACCGCTTCCGTTTTTCACATTGGCGAGACAACCCTGCAAACAGTAACCGCAGAAAACAATGTCGTCTAATTTGCCTTTAATTAGTTTATCAGGCAAACCAGGGTCTGCAACAAGCGGCCTGCCGAATGCGACAAAATCGGCAATTTTTTCATTTTCAAGAAGTTTTAATTTTTCAACGGAAGCCATTCTCCCCGCAGCAATTAAGGGCAAATCGGTTAAACTCCTTATCTTTTTCAAAGCATCAATCTGCTTCTCTTCAGGCAAAGCCATGTGGGAATAATACCACGGGGGGCTATCGCAGGCATTACCGAGCCCGCAATGTATTGCGTCAAATCCGTATTCTTTTGCCATATCCAGAATTATTTTATTGTCTTCAGGCTTAAAGCCCCCTTCAACAAACTCATTTGCCGAAATTCTAACCAATACCGTTAGGTTGCCTCTATTCTCTTTCACTATTTCAAAAACCTGCTTTAAAAACAGGGTTTTATCCTTGCCGTAATCATCTTGCCTTTTGTTCAACCTGTCGGATAAAAATTGGTGAATAAGGTAGCCGTGGCCTGCCTGAATCTCTATTGCATCAAAACCTGCTTCCTGTGCCCTTTTGACGGCTGTTTTATAACCCTCTAATATTTCATTTATCTCCTCTATTGTTAACTCTTCAGGGGTTTGCCCTGTTGTAGGGCATGGAATAGGTGACGGTGCCTTCACGCTCATTCCTGTTGCTCTGGGGTTTGCTGCCCTTCCTGCGTGGTTTAAGTTTAAGCATGCAAAAACTTTGTTTTCATGAAGGACATCAACTATCTTTTTTAAATTCTCTACACTGTGAGGCTGGTGAATTGTTAATTGCTTCGGGTGTTCTTTACCGCTCTGGGTCACACTAACAGGCTCCAAAATTACAAGCGAGGCTCCCCCTTTTGCTATGTTTTTGTAATAAATAATATGCCTTTCGGTTACCTTTCCTTCCAAATTGCCGTATGCGGTTTTAACAGGCGCCATAATGTACCTGTTTTTCAATGATAAACCGCCTATCTTGCCGGGGCTGTTAAAAAACATAATTGCCTCCCAATCTTTATAGTTTGTCTGTGAATATTATAAACCATTGTTCATATTTTCTAAACGGGAATAAAAAGATTTACTTTTCTTGAATAAGAACTTTAAAGATATCACCCATAGAGTTTGGCAGAAGAAGGGTTTTTAACTGGAAAGAGTCTTTTAAGGAAAGCTCTTCTCCCTCTTTCAGTACTTCAAATAATCCGTTGTCAAGGAGAAAGGTTCTCTGGTTTTTAAAATAAACGCTTTCTATTCCGTACTTTCTTCCGTAATGAATCAAAGCGTCAAAGTTTACATGAGAGGTTATGTCCATTTCCCCTTCAAACTGAAAAACATTGTCGTACGCTTTATGTTTGTAATAACCCATTATTGTTCCCTTGTTTCTATCGGGATGGTATAGTTCTTCCTGCCCGTATCCGTAGTCAATGGTGACCATTTTGAATTTTTTAAATTTTTCAGAAAAAAGCTTGTATATTCCTTCAATATCCGAATTGATTTCAAATTCGCAATCTTCGCAAACTTCAATTCCCAATTCTTCAATTTCTTTCATTACCTCTTTAGAAGGCAGTTTAAACCTTTTAACATAAACTCCGTCTTTATAGCCGATAAACAGTTCGGAAAGAATGCCTTTCTTTTTTGAAACTATGTGAACAGGGAAAGCGTCAAAGAATTCATTGGAAAAAATAAAAACCTTATCAAATTCAGGCAATTCTTCAAGGGAAAGATAGGTTATAAATTTGGAAGAGTGCTCTTTCAGGTTTTTTTCAATCTCTTTATAAACAGCCTGATTGCCTTCAACAATGTGATAGGTTACCTTTGAGTATTTGTCTATGTTTTCCCTTGCGAAAAAATCAAGAAAATCTTTTGCAAGCAACCCTTCCCCTGCGCCTAATTCAACTACATTTATTGCGTCGTTATCTTCAAAGTATTCTTCGGCAACTTTCGCTATAACCTTGCCTAACAGTGAACCTAAATGTGCCGAGGTAAAAAAATCCCCTTCCCTTCCTAATTTTTTCACGCTTCTATAGTATCCGTATTTAGGGTGATACAGGCATATTTCCATAAAACGCTTAAAGGAAATATCGCCTTTTTCTTTTATCTCTTTTAAAATTTCTTTCTTTGCCGAGTTAAAAATCATTTTATATCAGGTGTGGTAACCACCTCTCCGTTCTGAATAAAAAAGTCAGTATCTTCATCTGTTCCGCCAATAATCCCGTCTTTACCGAAACACGCTACAATATATCCAGTTTTTGTTTTTTTGTAAACAAGAGGGTTGCCCCATACATCAACTATTCTTTTGGGAATATATTTGGGAACTAAATCGTCAATTGATTTAGGGTACTTTCTATGGTCTCTGTAATATAGTTCAACAGCCCTTGCAAGCCTTTTAGTCCTGTCAAAGTTTATCTTTTTATTTGCCTCAATTTCAGATTGAAGCATCTGGGAATACCTTACATAGTTTTCAGCCGCAATTTTACCGCTTTTACTTTCAGGGTAAGCGTCCATTATCTGTTTATATATAAAAAGTGCTTTCCTCAACTCCCCCTTTTCATAGAAGTAATCTGCTTTTTTAAGCATTAAAGCAGCCTTCGGAGGCTCCTTTTTCTCACAGGAAACCCCCGAAAGCATAAAGATTGTTAAAGCAATAAACAGAACAAATCTCTTCATTAATGCCCTATTCCATGCAAAAAGAACTTGTAAATAGCAAGCCCGAGGAAAAAGTACACAACAATGAAAAACCACGCCCCCTGTTTAACATAATCAAAAAAACTTTTCCAATCAATGGCAAACAGGTAAAGGATTAAAACAAAGATAACGGTTATTTCTACAATTCCCATAATTCACCTCATGCTTTAAGCATTTTCTTCCTGTTGCTTTTTATACTCTTCAATAATCTTTTGCTGAATGTTGGCGGGTACTTCCTCATAATGTGAAAATTCCATATGGAATGTTCCCCTTCCGCCTGTAATTGACCTTAATGTAGACTCGTAAGTTAACATTTCAGCCATTGGGACAAGGGCTTTTATCAACTGGTTGTCTCCTGCTGCTTCCATACCCTGAATTCTTCCCCTTCTTGAATTTAAGTCTCCCATAATGTCCCCCATAAACTCTTCGGGAGCATAGATTTCAACCTGCATAATAGGTTCAAGAAGGGTCGGTTTTGCCTGTTCCATAGCCTTTTTAAAAGCCATTGAGCCCGCAATTTTGAAAGCCATTTCAGAAGAGTCAACTTCATGGTAAGAACCGTCGTAAAGGGTAACCTTAAAATCAACAACAGGATAACCTGCAAGAAAGCCTTTCATCCTTGCTTCCTGAATACCCTTTTCAACTGCAGGGATGTATGTTTTCGGGATTGCTCCACCGAATATTTTATCTTCAAATTCAAAATCCTTGCCCCTTTCAAGAGGCTCCATAATTATTTTACAATGACCGTATTGCCCTTTACCGCCTGTCTGTTTTTTGTACTTCGCTTCAACATCAACCTTTTTCTTAATTGTTTCTCTGTAAGGAACTTTAGGCGGAAGCAATACCGCGTCAACCTTAAACCTTTCCTTCATTTTGGCAAGGGCAACCTCAACATGCAATTGGCCTGAACCAGAGATAAGCAACTGGTTTGTTTGAGGGTCTCTTTCAAGTTTAAGAAGCGGGTCTTCTTCATTTATCTTTTTTAGCGCAGCAGAAATTTTTTCTTCATCACCTTTTGATTTAGGCTCAATAGCAAATGAAATTGCAGGCTCAGGAAATTTAATAGGCGGAAATACAACGGGAAAATCCTTTTCCGCAAGTGTGTCCGAAATAAAGGTGTCTTTTAATTTAGCAACTCCGCCTATATCTCCTGCATACAATTTTTCAACCTTTTCATGCTCTTTACCCTGTAAAAGGAAGATAGAGCCTATCTTTTCATCAATATCTTTTACGGTATTCTTTAAAACTGTATCTGCATTTAAAACACCTGACATTACCCTGAAGATATTTATCCTTCCGGCATGCTGGTCTGAAATAACCTTAAATACGAAAATGCTTGTTTTTTCTTCAGGCTCCATCTTAACCTTAACTTCTTCCCCGTTAAGGGTTGCATCGTTTTCCTGTCCGAAAGGAGAATCAAGAACATCAACTATAAAATCCATAATCTGATGGACATTTATATTCTTCGCCGCAGAAGCAGGCAAAATCGGGAATAACTCTCTGTTTTTAATAGCCTTGCCCAATCCTTTTTTCATGTCTTCGTCTGAAAGCTCCCCTTCTTCAAAAAACTTTTCCATTAACTCTTCGTCACTCTCGGCTATTGTTTCCATCAACTTTTCCCTTGCTTCCTGAACTGCATCCTGTAATTCAGCAGGAATATCAACTTTCTTAAACTTGCCTGTCTCCACTTCCTCATACACATAGGCAACATTTCCTAAAATATCAACCATTCCCTTAAAATCCCCTTCTTTTCCAATGGGAATGGCAACCGGAACCGCTTCAGTACCGAATTTTTTCTGAATCCCTTCAACAACTTTATTAAAATCTGAATTTTCCCTGTCAAGTTTGTTAATAACAAAAAAACCGGGTTTACCTAATTCTTTTGCAATCTTCCACGCTTTTTCCGTTTGAACCTCAACACCTGAAACACCGCACACCATAAAGCCGACATAATCGGTAATCCTTAAAGCACCCCTTGCTTCAGGGAAAAAGTTTCCGTAACCGGGGGTATCAAGTATATTTACTTTTACTTTATTTCTTTCAAAAAAGGCAAGTGCCGTAGTTAATGAAATCTTCCTTTTAATTTCTTCAGGGTCGTAATCTGTAATAGCATTTCCGTCGTCAACCTTTGTTAAACGATTTGTTACCCCTGCATTAAACAACATAGCACTGGTCAATGAAGTTTTTCCGGTATCTCCGTGACCGACTAAGGTAACCACCCTTAGATTTTTGGTTTCGTAAACTTTCATAACTCCTCCAGCCTTACTACAATATTGGTAATAAAATATTATCACAACAATTTTACATTAGCAAACCTGTACAATTTGATTTTTAGCCGATTTGTTTTATAATGTGTATATGAAAAAAGATTTTAAAATACAGTTAATTGCAAAAAAAGAAAACACAGAAATAAAAAAAACATTAAACCTTGACGAAAATTTTTTTAATACCTTAAAAAAGGATTTTTTACCAAACCACTTTAATCAAATACATTGCCATATTGTTCAAAACAGTACAAGACAGCACATAGAAAAGGTTGTAATGCTTTTTGAACTTCTTTTAGATACCCTTGATTTTATTGATGAAAGCCTGAAAACAGACATAATGTTGCTAATAAGTGAAGCTTTGTCCAACGCCGTATATCACGGAAACCTGAAAATGCCAAAAGATTTTAGAAAAGAAAAATCAATTCTGGAATTTGAAAAACATATAGCAAAAACAAACCCTCAATTATTTGATAAAAAGGTGGAAATTGAAAGCACAATCTCCCCGGAACGCTTCTTTTTTAAAATCACAGACAGCGGAGAAGGGTTTGATTACACTAAAATCCTTAATAAAACAGCACCGCCTCACCCCATGGAAGAATTCGGAAGGGGAATTTTTATTATAAAAAACAGCGCGGATGAGATATTATTTAACAATAACGGGAAGACATTAAAGATAATTAAATATATCGGGGGTTAAAATGATTCACATGGAAAAGTCTCAAGATGGAGACAAAATAACCATTACTTTGCAGGGAAAGATTACTTTTGAAAATACCGGGGAAATAAGAGAAAAAATGAAAGAAATTTTAAGAGAGGATTCTATAAAACACCTAATTCTTAATATGGAAGGAGTGTCTTTTATAGACTCGAGCGGCTTAGGCCTACTTGTTTCAATTAAAAACACAATGATAAGAAAAGACGGAACATTTAGTATGGTAAACCTATCGGATACGGTCAGGAAGATAATGAAACAGACAGGATTAGACAGATATTTCGGGATTAACTAAATATGCCTCAAACAAAAGTTCTTGTAGTAGATGACGAACAAAGGATTTTAGAGATTTTAAAACTTTATCTGGAAAATCAGAATTTTGATGTATACACCGCATCATCCGGGCAGGAAGCCCTTGAACTATTAGAAAAAATAGAAGTAGATGTTATTGTCTCCGACCTTATGATGCCCAACATTGACGGCACTCAACTTTGCAGAATAGTGAAAAATGAAGAAAAATATAATAACCCTTACTTTATAATGCTTACCGCTAAAACAACGGTAGACAGTAAAATCGAAGGTTTAAAAATAGGCGCCGACGATTATATTACCAAGCCTTTTAATGTAAAAGAGGTTATAGCAAGGGTTCTGGCAGGGGCAAGGATAAAAAGGTTACAAAAGACTATTTTAGAGAAAAACAGGGAACTTGAAAAATACAAAGCCAAAATGGAAAAAGAGATATACATGGCTTCAAGGTTTCAAAAATCCTTAATCCCCAGAAAAGGAAAGATAACGGAAGAGATTTCAATAGACTACCTATACATCCCCGCTATTCAAATAGGCGGTGATATATTTGACATTAGAAAACAGCCTAACGGAAATGTCGCATTTTTTGTAGCCGATGTTACGGGACACGGAATTGTCGCCGCTTTAATAGCAGCAATTTTAAAACTATCGTTTGTGCAGGCAACAGACCAGTATTCATCCCCTTACGATATTGCGCAAAAGATAAATAAAGACCTTCTTGAAACAACTACTGAAGAACAATTTGTTTCTCTATTTATAGGGGTTATAGATACTACTTCAATGGAATTGAAATATATAAGAGCCGGTCATCCTGAACAGTTCCTTAAAACTCACGGAAAAATAATAGAGTTAGGGGGAGACGGGTTTCTTATAGGAATAACGGATAACCTTTTAATATCGGAACAAAAAGTAAAAATTATGCCCGACGATATTATTTATCTTTTTACAGACGGCATCACCGAAGCACAGAATGAAAATGGTGAGCTTTTCGGTGTTGCCAGGCTAAAAAACATACTTCAAAACAAAGATGACCTGGCTGCAGTTTTAAAAGAGATTAAGTTTTTTACCACTCAATTTGACGATGACATTACCCTTGTAAAAATAAAATTGGGGATAAAAACCCTCTTTTAATCCTCAATAAGTTTTAATATCCCTATGTAATTAAGGTTTCTGTATTTTTGCGCATAATCAAGGCCGTAGCCTACCACAAAAGCATCCGGGATATCAAAGCCGTTATAATCAACGGTTATGTCAACAAGCCTTCTTGAAACCTTGTTTAACAAAGTGCAAACCTTCAATGTTTTGGGGTTTCTTGCCTTCAACACCTTTAAAACTTCCCTTAAAGTAAGTCCGGTGTCTATAATATCTTCAACAATTACAACATTTTTCCCGTTAATATCGCTGTCAAGGTCTTTCAAAAACCTTACTTCACCTGAAGACTCTATATCATTTCCGTAACTTGTAACACTCATAAAATCAATCATACAGGGAACGGTTATCTTTCTTACAAGATCGGCAAGAAAGATAACTGAGCCTTTTAAAAGCCCTACAAGGAGTATATCTTCCCCTTTAAAATCTTTGCTAATCTCTTTCCCTAACTCTTCAACCCTTTTCATTAACCTGTCTTCGGAAATAAGAATACTTTCAATAATTTCTTTTTTGGCCATATTCACTCCAGATTTTTCTTTCTTCCTTTTTATTATCAGAGATAAAAATTTTTTTTCAAGATAGAAATAAATTATTTAATTATTTCAAACTCCAGAGTAATGCTTCCGTCAATTTCGTTTCTTATATAAACATTTTTCCTTCCAGCCATATGGTAGGTTAACTCCATTAAATTGCCGCCAGTGTCCAGAGATTGGGCATAGAGAAACGAAAGCCTTGAAGAAAGGTTTTTCTCAAAACTCATTACAGGAGAAGGGCTTCTTGTTACGTCAAAAACCTGTGAAGAAATGGAAAACCTGTCAACTTTTAAGGTTTTTTTCATTTGAGAGTTAAAAGAGGAAAGAAGGGTGTTTAAAGCAAGCGCCGCACCTACACCGGAAAGGTTTTCTTCACTTCCGGTGTGGTAAAAATCGTATATCCCGGTGTTTATTCCGCCGCCGAAAAGAATTGACAGTATTTTATTCTGGCTTAAAGGCGGATTTGATAAAAACTTTATATTGATCTTATCCGAGTTTCCCTTTAGAAAGCACCTAACTTTGTAATTGCTTAACTCTGACGAAGCCACAATATCAATATACGGGTTGTTCTCAAGGGGATTGTTAAAGACAAGTTTTCCCCTTTCTACAAAAAACCTGTTATCCCCTATATTTAAATAACTTTCTTTGCTAATAAACTGGACACCGTGAAGAATGGGAGCTGACGCAGTTCCCGTCATTTTTAAATTTGATTTGCCGAAAAGAAGCGCTATATCTTTATCGGAATATGTAACCCCTTCAAGGCTTGTCTTCAAATTCAGGTCAACATAATCTAAAAAACTCTCTTCTCCTTCTCCGGCAAGCATCTGCTCAACATTTAAAATTCCGTTCTTCAACTCTAAAAAGCCGGAAGCGGTATACCTTTCGCCATCGGGAGAAGATTTTAGAAAAACAACACCGTTGGCATCTGCATAGAAACCGGGGACATCAACGGGAACTTTATTCAATTTGGCTTGAATATCTAATTCATTCCCGACTATTGTTCCGTTTAACCTGACTGAACCGTTTTTTATCTTTCCGTAAAAATCCTTAATCTCAAAAACATCGTAATCAACATTAGCCTTTAAACTGGCATCTTTAACAAAATAATCCGCGTCTTTTAACTCAATCCCCCCTGTAAAATTCACATTTCCAAGATAAAAGGGAGAATAAATAACACCGTACAATTTAAAGTTTCCTTTGATTTTTCCGCTAACAAAAACCCCTTCAATTTCTTTTTCTTTTAAAATACTGTTCACAAGAGAGCCGTCTGCCTCAACATCTAAATTAGAAGATAAATCGTCTTTTTCCATGTCAAGTTTTAAATTAGAGATATTCACTTTCAACTCAGGCTCATCCTGTAAAAGCAATAAT
>WFPG01000021.1 GCA_015487755.1 Acidobacteriota bacterium | reverse complement strand
TTGTTGTATTTGTTAGAAAGAGATTGAATTTCTTGTCTTAGCATTTCTTCGCTTTTCGAAAGTTTTTTAATCATGGAATTAAAACTCTTTGAAAGGTCTCCTATCTCATTATTAAAATTCAAGTTCAAGTTTATGTCAAAATTTCCAGATTCTACCTCTTTTGCCGCGTCTTTTATCATAAGTATAGGGTTAATTACATAAAAATAAACTAACAAAATTATTGAAAGTATAACAGCGACATACAGAACCGAAACCGAGGTAGTCAAAAAGAAACTGCTTTTATAAACATATTTTTCAAGGTCTTCAACAGGGATTGTAATAGATATGCCTCCCCTAAAGTCCCCTACCTTGTAGCCCTGATAACCGTGACATTTTAAACAAGTTTCTTTTATATAAAGGGGAGCCATATACCTGAAAACCGGCCTTCCTTCTTTATCTCTTGTAAATGCATAAACTTCTTTACTGCCTCTTTTAAAAAAGAAAATAGCATTTTTTTCAAAATCATCAGGTTTATTTTCAGGATTTATCAATTGGTCACTTGTAATGTGAAAAGAAAAATTTGAATAATTTTTAGCATAGGTGGACAACTGTTTTGTTACTATTGCGGGAACGGGCTTTACCTCGTCTCTTCTGTCAGCTACCCACTGCCTTGTTAAGACAATCATATTAAAGAGAGTTTTTGCCCTTGTTTTTGCTATTTTTAAAAGCATGTCATTTTGAAAATTTCGGAAAACGGAGAAAAGAAGAATGGACAACAGCAGTATTATAATAGAAAGATACGCGGTAAGTTTTAAAATAAGCCTCATTTTTTTGCCCTGTAGCCCACACCGGGGACTGTTTGAATATACCGGGGATTTGCCGGGTTATTCTCAATTTTTTTCCTTAAATGATTTATATGAACATCAATTGCCCTTGACCACCTATAAAGCGACTTTTCCCCCCATAAAGCCTCAATAATCTCTTCCCTGCTGAATGTTTTGCCTTTGTTTTCGGCAAAAAACACCAATAATTCAAACTCCTTCGGTGTTAAATTTATCTCTTTCCCTCTGTTTATTACCTTTCTCTTTCTTGGGTCAATTAGCAATTCACCCCATTGTAAGGTGTCGGATTCCGGTTCTCCTTTCTGCCTGCCCAACTGCTTTTTGTGCCTTCTTAAAACACTTTTAATCCTTGCCACCAACTCAACCGTTTCAAAAGGTTTCACTATGTAATCGTCCGCACCGTATTCAAGGCAAAGCACCTTGGTGGCAACATTATCTTTTGCGGAAACCACAATAACCGGAATATCGTAATTTTCGCATACATATTTACATAAGTGCTCCCCGTCTATATCGGGAAGGCCTAAATCAAGCAGTATTAAATTGTAATCATTATTCTCCAGCATTTTTTTAAAATCAATTCCCCTTTTTGCAATATCAATGTCAAAGCCTTCCATTGTCAGTATAAGATTAAATATTTCAAGAAGCTCTTCATCATCTTCACATATAAGTATTTTTTCTTTATCCATACCCTGTAATTTATCATTAAAAAAAAGTAATGTAAAGATATCTTAACACAATTTACACACATTAACCGCCTTTTTACACAAATTAACATTAAACTTAAAGTACACAGAAAGGAGGTGATTATTATTGTGGATGAGAAAAGAGGTTTAATTCGTAAATTTAAATCATTTTTTAAAGACAAGGTATTTGTCAGGGGTTTGATAGCCGGAATTGTTTTTGCCACGGTTTTCATAATTTTTCAAATAGGAATAATAGAGTACACATCAACCCCTGAATTCTGTGCAAGTTGCCATTCAATGGAACAATTTCATTCAGCTTGGGAAGAAGGTGTACATGGAACAGGAAAAAAAGGGATTATTGTTGCAAGGTGTGTTGACTGCCATCTTCCCCACGACAATCTTGCACATTACCTCTGGGCAAAAGGGGTTTCGGGAACAAAAGATACAGTAGCCACTATTTTCGGTTATCAGCCTGACTGGATAGAAAACCTTGAAAGAAGCGAAGAATACACCTATGAATCAGGTTGTAAAAAATGCCATGTAAATTTAGTGGCACCGGGAATCCCTTTAAAAGCGTTTAAAGCCCACAGACAGTATGAATTAGGTGAAACAAATAAAACATGCATATCCTGCCACAAGGATGTCGGACACGGTGATTTAAAACTTAAACTTTTAAATAAATTAGCAGATAAGGAGGCTTTATGAGAAAAGCGGTCTTTTTTATGGTGTTATTGGCTTTTACCAATCTTTTTGCGCAAGGGGTTCAGTATCCCAATTTAGCAAAACAGGATTTAAAAATCAAAAGAGGGTATTCAAAGGATGCTTTAAAGTGTATTCAGTGCCACTCGGAAAAAACACCGGGCATTGTTGCTGACTGGAAAGACGGAAGAATGGCACACGCAGGAGTGTCATGTTATGATTGCCATGTTGTTAAAAAATCAAATCCAATGGCTTCCCAATGCCCCGGGGTTAAGGGCACAAACATTTATATCTCACCTATGGTATCACCAAAAACATGCGCAAAGTGCCATCCTACAGAGGTTGAACAGTTTTCGAAAAGCGGACATGCTAAACTTGCCGCTGCCCCTGTGGTAGATAAGGCAAAATTCCAGAAACTTATGTACCACTTTGAAGGCGGCGAATTTATGGGAGTTAAAAAAGGAATTGGAAAAAACACCGCAACAAGAAGGTCAGGCTGTCAGATGTGCCACGGAACAAAAGTTGAGGTAAAAAACGGCAAGCCTATAAACGGGACATGGCCCGGCGGGGTGGGAACAAGGTATCCCGACGGCGGAATTGGCAACTGCTCCGTATGCCACACAAGGCATAGATTTTCAATTGAAGAAGCAAGAAAACCCGAAGCATGTGCTTCCTGTCATTTAGGCCCCGACCATCCGAATATTGAGATATATCTTGAAAGTAAACACGGCCAGATGTACTTAACAGAAGGGGAAAAATGGAGATGGGATTCAGCGCCTGATGCTTGGGAGCCGGGAGATTACAGGGCGCCGACATGCGCAACATGCCATATGAGCGGTATTGGAGAATTAAGCACTACTCATAATGTTAACGAAAGGTTGCATTGGGACTTAATGCATAAAAAGAGTGTTGTTAGAAGTGGAGAAAGAGGAAACGGTAAAAAAGGTAGACCTTTAATGGTTAAAGTTTGCCAGAATTGCCATTCCAAAACCCAGACTGAAGCAACTTTTAAAACACTTGACGATTCAGTTGCACTTTACAATGAATACTTTGAAAAAGCGGATAAAATGCTTAAAGACTTAAAGGCAAAAGGATTGCTTAAAAAAGACCCGTGGTCTGATTCCTTCCAGGAACTTTACTACTTCCTGTGGCACCATGTAGGAAGAAGGGCAAGAATGGGTGCCGCAATGAACGGACCCGATTACGCTCACTGGCACGGATTCTTCCAGTTATTCCAGGTATTTAAAGATATGCAGGAAATATATAACTACAGAATTAAGCACAATAAGATTGAAGAAGTTTCATTTGTAATGTCAAGTGCACCTTTATGATACCGTCAGGGGGGATTTTTCCCCCTTTTTTTCTGATATAGATTTTTAAAAAAAGGAGGAACCGTTTTATGAAAAAATACTTTTTTAAGGCTTTAATTCTTTTAGTAATGTTTTCCTTCATACCCGTTTTTGCAGGAGGGTTTTTAGACTCAATAAAAAATGGAAAAGCCTCTTTGCAATTACAGTTTAGTTTTGAATATTCAGACCTTGACGATGCCGCAGATTTAGATAGCGCCAAAGGGCTTACTTTAAGGACAAGGTTAGGGTTCAAAACAGCCGAGTACAACGGCTTCTCAATGTTTTTGCAAATGCATAACCTTTCTCAAATAATAGACGACTACAGATGGCCGGGCGGTGGAGACCCCAGTTACGATGTAATAGCAGACCCTGACGGCTCAAGAGTACACCAATTCTATTTTACTTACAAATTCAATGACATTTTTTCATTAAAAGCCGGAAGACAGGAAATAATTTATGACGATGCAAGGTTAATAGGCAATGTGGGATGGAGACAGAACGGCCAATCTTTTGACGGTGCTGTTTTCTCAATCACCACGGGAAGAAACAAATTGAGTGTAGGTTATATTTACAGGGTTAACACAATTCTCCTGACACATGTTGACCTTGACGGCCTCTACACAATCCACGACACGTTTAAAATAAATCAGAGTAATAAACTTGTTGCTTTCGCATATCTGCTTGATACAAAGAGCGATTTGCCTGATTCAAGGGATAGTGGGACATACGGTTTAAGGCTTGTAGGTTCTATTGACAACTTCAATTACGACTTAACATATGCATTTCAAAATGACTTTGCAGACGGTGAGAATCACGGCGGAGACATGATTAACGCTTTTGTTGAATACAAATTTGAAAACTTTGCGTTTGGAGTAGGATGCAATATTATTTCAGGCCAGAACGGAAATGACAGGCCTTTTGATACTTTATTCTCAACTGCACACAAGTTTAACGGTTGGGCAGACCAGTTCTTAGCAACAAACGGCGGAAACCTTATCAACGGGCTAGACGATTATTTTGCTCAATTTTCTACAGTTATCTCTAAACACAAATTGGTTGTTGTCTACCATTACTTTGACACAAATGAAAATGTAACTTACGGCGAAAGATACGGCGACGAGTTAGATATTCTGGTTGTTAGAAAGATAAACAAAAACCTTTCATGCCTTGCAAAAGCCGCTTTTTACAATGCAAAAGACTATGAAAACAACCCTACAACAGATGAAAAAGTTTTCTGGTTAAGGGTTATGTACAAGTTTTAAAAAAGTTTAAAATTTCTTTAAAAGTTAAAGGCGGGGAAACCCGCCTTTTTTATTGAACAAAATT
>WFPG01000020.1 GCA_015487755.1 Acidobacteriota bacterium | reverse complement strand
GAATCAATTAAATTTCCGTGCGGAATTGCAAGGATTGAGTTTATCTCGTCGTACTTAAAGCCGTTTTTCTCAAGGAAGAATGAAACCCTTGAATCAAAAATGGAAAATACAGACTTTTCCCACTCTTCTCTTTCAATCTTCAGGTATTTTTCATAAATGCCAAAACACTCTTTTACAAATTGGTAAAAGTCAAAATCAAGGCTTTTCTTGAAGATTATGTTTACAATACCCTGAGACGCCCTTCTCAACCCGAAGGGGTCTTTTGAGCCTGTGGGCTTAATTCCCACAGCAAGGCAGCCTAAAAATGTATCAAGTTTGTCTGTAATTGAGGTTATAATCCCTTCCATAGTCTCGGGGATGTCGTCGTCAAATGATTCAGGCTTGTAATGGTCGTAAATCCCCTTCCATATTCCGTAAGGCTTGCCCTCTTCCTTTGCGTATAATCCGCCCATAATCCCCTGAAGTTCGGGGAATTCGTAAACCATATCGGTTGCTAAATCACATTTACAAAGTTCAATAGTTTCCTTTGTTGAATAGTAATCAAACTCAATGTGCCTTTTCAGTATCTCTGCAAGGCTAACCATTCTCACAATTTTGTCCGCATAGGTGCCTAAATCTGATTGGAAAGTCATTCTCTCTAACTTTTCCATTCTTGAAAATAGCGGTTTTTTCCTGTCTTCGTCCCAGAAAAACTTTGCGTCGTAAAGCCTTGCCGCGAGCACCCTCTCGTTTCCGTTTTTCACATAGCCCTTAATATCTTCTTTAATAGACGCTATTGCTAAAAACCTGTTTGCCAGTTTCCCCTCATTATCCCTTACCGCAAAGTACTTTTGATGCTCTTTCATTGAGGTGATAAGCACCTCTTCCGGAATGTCCAGAAACTTTCTGTCAAATTCCCCTTCCACAATGTATGGGTATTCAACAAGGTGAATAACCTCGTCAAGCAAATCCTCGTCTTTAATAACCTTAAACCCTGTTTTATCCTCAAAAGACTTAATCCTTTCCTCAATAAGTTGTTTTCTCTTTTTAAAGTCAACAATAACAAGGTTTTCCTCTAATTTCTTTGCATAATCCTCGTAAGACTTAACCTCTATATTCCTCTTTCCAAGTATTCTATGCCCGTTTGTTTTGTTTGAGGCTTTAACCTTTGCGTATTCAAAATCAATCACTTCTCCGTCTAAAATTGCCAGAAGCCACCTGATTGGCCTTACAAACCTTACATTCAAACTTCCCCACTTCATGTTTTTTCTAAAGGGTATTTTTTTCAGCAATTCGGGAAGGATAGTTTTCAAAATCTCTTTTGTTTCCCTGCCCTTTACAAACTTCTCCGCAACCGCAATCTCACCTTTTTTCCCCTGCTCAAACCTTACATCTTCCAACTTAATTCCGTTTTTCCTTGCAAAACCTTCCAGAGCCTTTGTTGGCTTCCCGTTTTCGTCAAGGCAAATCCTTTTGGGAGGCCCCTGAACCTTAATAGTTTTATCCTCTTCTCTCTCGTCTATCTCTTTAATCCTGAAAACAAGCCTTGTGGGAGAGGCGTAAACCTCTATCTCGGAATAGTCAATTGAGTAATCGGACAAAAGTTTATTTAAAATACTCTTTCCTTCCCTTAAAGACTCCTCTATAAACCTTGCGGGAATCTCCTCGCAACCTATTTCAAACAAAAACTCAGCCATTTATAACCTCCAGATACACCTTTGCGCATTGAACCGCAAGGTTTCTAACCCTTGCAATATAATTTGCCCTCTCGGTAACCGAAATTGCATTCTTTGCGTCAAGCATATTGAATGTGTGAGAGCACTTCAAAGCCCAGTCAAAGGCAACCATAGGCAGTTTTTCCTCAAGCATCTTCTTGCACTCTTCTTCGTATAAACCAAACAGTTTAAAGTGTAAATCAGCGTCAGCCTTCTCAAAAGAGTAAACCGAAAACTCGTATTCCTCTCTCTTTCTGATGTCCCCGTAAGTTACCCCGTGAGCCCATTCAAGGTCAAACATATTGTCAATACCGTTTATAAACATGCAGATTCTTTCAATTCCGTAAGTAATCTCAACCGAAACAGGGCTTAAATCAATCCCGCCAGCCTGCTGAAAGTATGTAAACTGTGTAATCTCCATGCCGTCAAGAAGCACCTGCCAGCCTACCCCCCATGCGCCAAGTGTGGGGGATTCCCAGTTATCTTCCTCAAACCTAATGTCGTGCTCTTCAGGCTTAATCCCGAAAGCCCTTAAAGAATCAACATAAAGGTCAATTATATTGTCCGGGGAAGGCTTCATAATAACCTGAAACTGGTAATGCTTGTAAACCCTGAACGGGTTTTCTCCATACCTTCCGTCTGTCGGCCTTCTTGAAGGCTCAACATAGGCCACATTCCACGGTTTTTCCCCCAAAACCCTTAAAAAAGTGTGGGGGTTCATTGTCCCCGCCCCTGTTTCAATATCGTAAGGCTGTGAAATAATACAGCCCTTGTTTGACCAGTAATTCTGCAACGCCAAAATCAACTCTTGAAAATTCAATGCACCTCTCCTATCCAGAATTTTTTTACTCAAAGGATTATACCCCATTTTCCCCCTTTTTGCCAAAAATAGGATATTAGTTTTGTCTCAATGAAATGGAATAAAAAGTTTTCTTGAATTTTGATTTTTTAAGAATTTTATTTTAAAATTTTTTGGTAAATGATGCAGAGGGGTAGGTTCCATGAAAAAAGGTTTTACCTGTCTCTTATACACATCTGCCGCTG
>WFPG01000019.1 GCA_015487755.1 Acidobacteriota bacterium | reverse complement strand
CTGCTATATTTTTTCAGTGCGTTAAAAAAGAAGGAGTGTGCAAAAGTGTCAAGAGATTTAATAAGGAATTTTTCAATAATAGCCCATATTGACCACGGAAAATCAACCCTTGCAGACAGGATTCTTGAAAAGACAAGCGCTGTTGAGAAAAGGGAAATGAAAGAGCAGATTCTTGACGATATGGATTTAGAAAGGGAGAGGGGCATAACAATTAAAGCACACGCAGTTACCGTTAAATACAAGGCAAATGACGGTAAAGAATATACATTCAATTTAATTGATACCCCGGGGCATGTGGATTTTTCTTACGAGGTTTCAAGAAGCCTTAAAGCATGCGAAGGAGCTATTCTTGTTGTTGACGCATCTCAGGGGGTTGAAGCCCAGACACTTGCAAACGCATACCTTGCTGTTGACAATGATTTAGAGATATTCCCTGTTTTAAATAAAATAGACCTGCCTGCGGCAGATCCTGACAAAGTGCTTGAACAGATTGAGCATGTTATAGGGCTTGATACCGAGCATGCTGTTTTGGTTTCTGCAAAAACAGGGGTAGGGGTGGACGAAGTCCTTGAGAAGATTATTGAGGTTTTTCCCCCTCCTAAAGGGGACGAAAGCAAGCCTACCGCCGCTTTAATTTTTGATTCATGGTATGACTCTTACAGAGGGGTTGTAATCCTTACAAGGGTTTTTGACGGAAGGATTTACCCTAAAATGAAGATGAAGTTAATGGCTACCGGAAAGGTTTACGAGGTTGACGAAGTGGGCGTGTTTACTCCTAAAATGAAGAAGATAAAGGAGTTGAAGGCAGGCGATGTAGGCTATGTTATTGCCGGAATTAAAAACATTCAGGACACAAAGATAGGCGATACAATTACCGAGGACGGCAAAGAATGTGCCGAGCCCCTTCCCGGTTTTCAGGAGATGAAGCCTGTTGTGTTTTCTTCTTTTTTCCCCACCGAAAACACCCAGTACGACGATTTAAGGGACGCAATGGAGAAGTTAAAACTTAACGACGCTGCGTTTAACTTTGAGCCTGAAACCTCAGATGCTTTAGGCTTCGGTTTCAGGTGTGGATTTTTAGGGCTTCTTCATATGGAGATTATTCAGGAAAGGCTTGAAAGGGAATACAACCTTGATTTAATCTCAACCGCGCCCAGCGTTGAGTATAAGATAACCAAAACAAACGGGGAAGTTGTTTATGTTTCCAATCCCTCAAAGATGCCAGAGCCTCAGTATATTCAAAAGATTGAAGAGCCTATTGTAGAGGCTACCATTGTTACAAAATCGGAGTTTGTGGGGCCTATTTTGCAACTTTGCACCGATAGGAGAGGGGTTCAAAAAAGGCTTGAATACTTATCGCCTGAAAGGGTATTGATAGAGTATGAATTGCCGCTAAACGAGATTGTTATAGATTTTTACGACAGGCTGAAGTCTGTTTCAAGGGGATATGCTTCCTTTGATTATACCCTTGCGGGAATGAGGGAGTCTAACCTTGTTAAATTGGATATCCTCGTTAACGGTGAGATTGTGGACGCATTATCGGTTATTGTGCATAAAGACAAGGCTTACCACAGGGCTCAGGCTTTAACGAGAAAGATGAAAGAGTTGATTCCAAGGCAGATGTTTGAAGTTGCAATACAGGCTGCAATTGGAAGAAGGGTAATTGCAAGGACTACAGTTAAGGCATTGAGAAAGAATGTTCTTGCCAAATGCTACGGCGGCGATATAACGAGAAAGAGAAAACTTCTTGAAAAGCAGAAAGAGGGAAAAAAGAGAATGAAAGCGGTAGGCAAGGTGAAAATCCCTCAGGAAGCATTCCTTGCAATCTTAAAGGTGAATGAAGACCAGAAATGATGAAAAAGATTATTGTTGTTTCAATCCTTGTTTTAATAACTTTGTCTTTACTTTTCGGTTATAGGTATTTTTTTGCGCCGAAGAGGATTTCCTGTGTTATTGAGATTAAAAAAGGGGAATCCGTAAAAGAGATAGCGAAACAGGTGGAAGAAAAAACCCCGTTTTCCTCAAAACTCTTTTTGTTTACGGTGAGAATTTTCAGGCTTGATAGAAAATTAAAGGCAGGCTATTACTCTTTTTCAAACTATTACAATGTGGTTTCTTTTGCAAAAAGGCTGACAAAAGGGGAAGCAAGGCTGATTAAACTTACCTTTCCTGAAGGGTTAAACTGTTTTGAGATTTTTGACAAACTTGAAAAGGCGAATTTAGGCAAAAAAGAGGTTTATTTGCAGTATTTTTATATGCCTAAGGATTTTCTTCCCGAAGAGTTTAAAAACGCAAAAACACTTGAAGGGTTTCTATTTCCCGACACCTACCTTTTCAGGGCAAACTCAAGCGAGAAAGAGATTATAGAGCAGATGGTTTCACGATTTAAGAAGATGTTTGCAAAGGCAAAAAAGGTGAATTGCCTTAAAGAAAGGGAGATTGATTTAAACGATTATGACATTTTAAAACTTGCCTCATTGGTGGAAAAAGAAACTTCGGTAATCTCCGAAATGCCTTTGATTGCCTCGGTGTTTTACAACAGGTTGAAAAAGGGAATGAGGCTTGAATGCGACCCGACTATAATCTACGCTTTAACCCTTGAAGGAAGGTATGACGGGAATATAAGGAGAAAAGACATAAGAATGAAACACCCGTTTAACACTTACTACATTAAGGGCTTGCCGCCTACACCGATAGCAAACCCCGGTTATAACGCAATTAAAGCGGCTTTTTGCCCCGCAGTTTCAGAGTATCTGTTTTTTGTATCAAACAACAAGGGAAAGCATTTATTTAGTAAGACTTACAAGCAACATTTAAAGTATGTTAAGGAATATCAGGTTAATTATTGGAGAAAAAAGTGGAGAATGAAAAAATAAAAAAGCCTGAACTTTTAGCACCTGCAGGAAATTTTGAAAAAATGCTTACAGCCTTTCACTTCGGGGCGGATGCCGTGTATTTAGGCTTAAAAAGGTTTTCTTTAAGAAACTTTGCAGGCAATTTCACCCTTGAACAGTTAAGCGAGGCTGTTAAAATTGCCGATGAGTTGGGTAAAAGGGTTTATGTTACCTTGAATATTTTCCCTTACGATGAGGATTTGGAAGAGATTGAAACTATTTTGTTTGAATTAAACAATATAAAGCCTCACGGGTTAATTGTTTCAGACCCGGCTATCTTTCTTCTGGCTAAAGAGTTAACCGACATTGAGGTGCACATTTCAACCCAGTTAAATGTAATGAATACAAAAACCGCTAACTTCTGGTTTAAGCATGGGGCAAAGAGAATTGTTGTTGCAAGGGAGTTGAATTTAAACCAGATAGCAAATATGTGCAAAAACACAAGCGGGGAAATTGAGGTTTTTGCTCACGGCGCTTTGTGTATAGCATACTCGGGAAGGTGTTTTTTATCCCTTTATATGACGGGGCGAAGCGCAAACAGGGGAGAGTGCACCCAGAGTTGCAGGTGGAACTACAAATTGCTTGAAGAGGCTGAAAGGCCGGGGCAGTATTTTCCAATTGAGGAAGACGAGAGGGGAAGTTATATTTTTAATTCAAAAGATTTATGTGCAATCCCTGTTTTAGACAAACTAATCGGTGCAGGTGTTTCGTCTTTAAAAATTGAGGGAAGGATGAAATCAATGCACTATGTGGCTGTAACAACCGATGTTTACAGAACGGCGATAGATATGATTTGCGATAACAGGATTGAAGAATTCAACTCTATGAAAGATATGTTTATAAACGAACTTTCAAGGGTTAGCAACAGGGGCTTTACCACAAACTTTTTTGAAGGAACCCCCGATACTTCAAGTTATAATTTTGAATCGTCAAAGTACATAAACCAGTTTGCCTTTGTAGGAAGCGTTGTTAAAAAGACAGATAAATTTATAGAAATTTTGCTTAAAAACCCCCTTTCGGTAGGGGATAAAATTGAATTAAGAGACAGGGGATTGTTAAAGGAAGAAGTAAATGTTGAAAGCCTTTTCCTTGCAAACAACAATGAGAGAATTGAAAAAGGGAATCCAAATACAATAGTTAGGATTTACGGTAAGTTTAATTGCGGGGTAAATTCAATTGTTAGAAAATAGTTTAATAAATTTGAATGACGCAAAAACAATTGAGATTTATGCTGAAACAAAAAAGGAGAATATCTTTTATTTAAGGGTGATACTTGAAAGTCTGTCTCTTATACACATCTGA
>WFPG01000018.1 GCA_015487755.1 Acidobacteriota bacterium | reverse complement strand
CTTAAGGGACGGGGGACAGACTCCTTTTGAAGCTCTAAGGCTTAGGAAAAATGGAGTCCTCTGTCCCTCTTTTTTACTAACACAGGAAAATGTATTAGCTAACATAAAATACCAAAATTATTAGTAGGAGGAATTATGGATTACATAAAACTTGCGGAACAGATTAAGGAAAAGGGAATAGATAACATAGACATTGCGGTTGTTTTAGGTTCCGGATTGGGATTTTTAGCCGATGAAGTGGATGGAAAAATAATTACATACCAAGAGATAGAAGGCTTTCCGAAACCCACTGTAGAAGGGCATAGCGGGAAAATGGTTTTAGCAAAAATAGGGGAAAACAATGTTCTCTTTTTTCAGGGCAGGTTTCATTTCTATGAAGGCTATTCAATGAAGGATGTAGTTATATTCCCCAGAATATCCAAACTATTAGGCGGAAAAATCTACCTTGTTACAAACGCGGCAGGGGGTATAAACCCTGACTTTAAACCCGGTGATTTAATGGTTATAAAAGACCACTTAAACCTTATGGGGACAAACCCTTTAATTGGGAAAAATTACGACATATTCGGCCCGAGGTTTCCCGATATGACAGACGCATATACACCTGAACTGAGAAGGTTAATGTTTGAAATTGGCGACGAACTTGGAATTGAATTGCAAAGCGGTGTTTATGCGGCTTTAACAGGCCCGAGCTATGAAACTCCCGCTGAAATTAAAATGCTTCAGGTTATGGGAGCGGACGCAGTGGGAATGTCAACAGTGCCTGAAGTTATTGCCGCAAGGCATGCGGGATTAAAAGTCATTGGAGTTTCCTGTATTACAAACCTTGCAGCCGGGGTATCCGAAAACCCTCTCTCACATGAGGAAGTGCTTGAAACCACTGAAAAAGTAAAGTATCATTTTGGTAAGTTAATAACAAAGTTCTTAGAAACGGTGAATGTATGAGAAAAATTGAAGCATTACAGATATTGAAAAACACCATAGAAAAAGCATACTGCCCTTATTCAAACTTTCCGGTAGCCGCTTTAATAGAAGGAAAAAACGGAGAGTATGCCATAGGGGTTAATGTTGAAAACGCGTCGTTCGGGCTTACGGTGTGCGCCGAAAGAATTGCCATGTTTAACTTTATAGTTAACGGTTTTTCAAACCCTATCAGGCTTTTTCTCTACGCACCTACCGAAGAGTTCACCCCACCCTGCGGGGCATGCAGGCAAGTTTTAAGCGAATTTAATCCCGAAATGGAAATAGTAATTTTCGACAAAGAGGAAAACTTTAAACTATACAAACTTTCCAATCTTTTACCTCAATCTTTCAATGGAGAGAACTTAAAGGGGAAGCCATGATTATTCAATGCCCTAACTGTTTGAAAAAATACAAATTTGACGAAAGCAAATTCGAAGGCATGCCTAAAAAAAAGGTAAAGTGCCCGCAATGCGGAACCATCTTTGAAATCACCAACCCTCAAATAAAAAAAGGGGTTGACGACTCAACAAAGGTTTCCACAAGCAACAAAAAATTAAAAGAGATACAGCAGGCTTTGAAAAACAAATCCTTTAAAAACAACAAATACTCACTTGCGGTGCTGGAAGGCCCTCTTTCAGGAAAAATACTTCCAATAACAAAACCTGTAGTTACAATAGGCAGGGCAAAAGCAGACATAACAATACCAGACCCGGAAATTTCAAGGCTTCACTGCGAAATAGTTATATTGCCGGATAAAGTCCTTTTAAGAGATTTAAACTCAACAAACGGAACATACTTTGATAATCTAAAGATAACAGAGGTTGAAATTGGCAACAGAGACGAGTTTGTAATTGGAGATACAACTTTAATGCTAATTATCACACCGAAAACGGCTGAAGAAAACCTATGATAAAAGTGGCATTGGTATTCGGGGGTAAAAGCCCCGAGCATCCTGTTTCAATAGTTTCGGCAAAATCGGTTTACTCAAACATAGACAGGGGAAAGTTTAAAGTTAATCTTTTAGCAATAACAAAACAAGGGGATTTTTTTATCGGTGAAGGCTGCTTTGATTTTCTTGAAAAAGGGGATACTTCAGGTGTAAAACAGACAGATTGCGGAATATTCAAATCCTTTGATGTTGTATTCCCTGTTTTACACGGCCCGTTCGGCGAAGACGGTACAATTCAGGGAATGCTTGATTTTTTAGGTATCCCTTATGTCGGATGCGGAGTAGAAGCCTCTGCCATAAGCATGCACAAAGGGATATCAAGAGATTTATTTAAAATTGCCAATATTCCCCAGCCTGAATACATTTATTTTTCAAAAAATGAAACCGAAAACGCTATTGCAAAAATTGTTAACTCTTTTAAATTCCCGGTTTTTGTGAAGCCGTGTAAAGGCGGTTCAAGCATAGGCATAAGCAAGGTTAAAACAAAAGAAGAATTGAGAAAAGCGATAGAAAACGCATTTAAGTATGATAGTGAAGTTATTGTTGAAGAAGGGGTAAGGGTAACAAAAGAACTTGAGGTTGCGGTATTGGGAAACAATGAATTAACCGTTTCCCCGCCTGGCGGTTTAATTCCGGGAGACGAATTTTACACCTATGAAGATAAATATATTGAAACGAAAACAAAATTTGAAATCCCCGCAAAAATACCGAAAGATTTAGAGCAAAAAATAAAAAATATGGCAAAAAAAGCATTTAAAACCGTCAAAGGCAAAGGCATGGCACGAATAGATTTTTTATATGACGAAGAGAAAAGCAGTGTTGTAATTAACGAGATAAACACTATTCCCGGTTTTACCGAAATATCAATGTACCCAAAACTTATGGCTTTATGCGGATATTCGTTTAAAGCCCTTATAACAAAACTGATTGAACTTGCGTTAAACAATGATTGAGCGATACACAAACTGGTTGAATAAATACAATATTTCCTTAACCCACCGCCAAATTGAAAAGCTCAATAATTTTGCCCACCTTGTTTTGAAATGGAATAAAAAAATAAACCTGTCTGCCGCAAAAGATTTAAAAGAGATAATTGAAAGGCATATATTGGATTCTCTTATGCCTCT
>WFPG01000017.1 GCA_015487755.1 Acidobacteriota bacterium | reverse complement strand
CCTAAACACCTTATATTTCACAACTTTTGATTATTTCAAACCCGCAGTTTTTAAGAATAACTTCTTTGTAGTTTTTTTCAAGGTCGTTTTCAACCATATCTCTTATTAAGTCATCTACAGTGAGGGTAGGCTCCCAGCCTAATTTTTCTTTGGCCTTTGAGTAATCTCCCACTAATATGTCGATTTCCGCAGGCCTGAAGTATTTCGGGTCTACCTTTATAACGCTCTCGCCTATAAGTTTTTTAGTATTTGATACTATCTGTTCAATATGTTCTGTATAATCTACATTTGCTTTTTTCAACTTCTCGTTCATTTTATCTTCGTTAACTTTCACTATTACCCCTTCTTCATCTACCCCTTTTCCCCTAAATTCTATCTCAACACCTAATTCTTTAAATGCTTTTCTTGCAAATTCCCTTACTTCCGAAGTTTTTCCCGTTGCAAGCACAAAATCTTCCGGCTCATCCTGCTGGAGAATCATCCACATACCTTTAACATAGTCTTTTGCATGCCCCCAGTCTCTCTTTGCACTTAAATTTCCCAGAAAGAGTTTTTTATCAAGCCCTAAAAGTATCCTTGCCACTCCCCTTGTTATTTTTCTTGTAACAAAGGTTTCTCCCCTTATAGGGGATTCATGGTTAAATAAAATACCGTTGCATGCAAACATATTGTATGCTTCCCTGTAGTTTACCGTTATCCAGTATGCGTATAGTTTTGCAACCCCGTAAGGGCTTCTCGGGTAAAAAGGTGTTTTTTCATTCTGGGGGATCTCCTGCACTTTTCCGAATAACTCCGAAGTTGAAGCCTGATATATTTTCACTTTATCGGTTAACCCTAACATTCTTACCGCTTCTAAAATTCTCAAAGTTCCAAGCCCGTCGCAATTTGCTGTATATTCAGGTTGCTCAAATGAAACGGCAACATGGGATTGTGCTCCTAAATTGTATATTTCGTCAGGTTTAATCTCTCCAATAAGTTTTGTAAGGCTCAAGCCGTCGGTTAAGTCACCGTAATGAAGAAAAAAGTTAACATCTTTTTCATGAGGGTCTTTGTATAAATGGTCTATCCTTTCTGTGTTGAACAGTGAGCTTCTTCTCTTAACCCCGTGCACTTCATACCCTTTGCTTAAAAGAAATTCCGCAAGGTATGCTCCGTCCTGACCGGTAATTCCAGTAATTAGCGCTTTCTTTTTTGTCATCAATCCCCCCAATGCGTACCGAAATAATTTCTTAAAATACTCGGTATTGTTTTAAAAGGCATGACGGTGTGAAAGGGTTGTTTTTTATAGATAGGGCTGTTTTACTATTTTTTTTATTGCCCGAAAATTTAAAATATGCAAAAAAATCCCTTTTATTTTTCATGCCAAAATCTATTTTAACACAAATATTGGATAAAAGTGGTTAGTTTTACCGTGCGCTATATAACAAAAGCGGGAAAATGCTTAAACAACCCCTTTTATTCAAATTGGATATTTTGTTTCTTCTTGCTAAAATTAAAAGGTTAAAAAAATAAAGGGATTGCGTAGTAAAGGTATGATTAGCTTTATAATGATGGCAAAAAATGTGGGAAATTACATTACCGATGCAGTTTCTTCTCTTCAAAAGGTAGATTCTGTTCCCTGGGAATTGATAATTATTGACGACCACTCTGAAGACAACACTTTTAACATAGCAAATGCGCTGGCGAAAAGTGATTCAAGAATAAGGGTTTACAAAAATAAGTACAAGGGAAAGGTTAGAGGTACAAATTACGGTTATTCACTGTCCAAAGGAGACATAATCAAGTGTATAGATTCAGACGATGTCCTTCTTCCCGAGTTTTTTGATTTTTACAGTAAACTTTCAGACTATCAAGCCCATTGTCATAGCGCATATATCACTGATGAAAACCTGAAAAGAAAGTATGTTTACAATGTAAACCCGCTTATACTCAACAAGGATTACAAGTTTGTCCTTGAAAACCTTGTCAGCCTTCCCAAGTGGTCATGGTCGTTTAAAAGGGAAATTGCGGAAAAGGTTTTTCCCCTTCCTGAAAACCTGCCTTTTGAAGATGTGTGGATTTCGTTAAGCGTAAAGAAAAATGCAGAGAGTATTCTTTTTATAGACAAGCCTGTCTATCTGTACAGGCAGCATAAAAATCAAACATTCGGTGGGATAGTAAATTTTAGAAAAAACCTGGTGATTTTTCGGGCAAACCGTTTGCTGAAATTAATTGATATTTTAGAAAATGAAGAAAGGGTAATTGAAGGCTTGCCGAAAACTGTTCTTGATAAAGCAAAACAATTTAATCTGCTTATGGCGAAAGAAGACCTTTCATTGTCGGAAATTTTTCATTCTAATCTGGGGTTGACGTTGAAAACAAAAATCGTGTTGATAAGAAAATTCCCTTTTCTTGCAAAAAACCTTGCCGTTTTAAAGTGGAAAATTGATAAATTGTTTGCCAGAAACTAAAGGAAAAACCATTTGATAAATTTTATTTTAACTGTAAACCCGCCTGAATTACTCTCCGTTTTTTCCTTCCTTGACAGTGAAAAAAGCGTGTGCTAACTTTGAGTTGAATAATGAAAAGGGGGATGTTGTGAAAAAGACGCCGCTGTATGATGAGCACATAAAGTTAGGTGCGAAAATGGTTGAGTTTGCAGGCTTTAATATGCCTGTTCAATACAAAGGGGTTATAGAGGAACACTTAACAGTTAGAACAAAGGTTGGTATTTTTGATGTATCCCACATGGGAGAGTTCAGGGTTAAAGGTAAAGAAGCATTTGATTATGTCCAATACCTTACCTGCAACGATGTTGCAAAACTCTCAATAAAGCAGGTTCAGTACTCTGCTTTTACAACGGAAAAGGGCACCGTTGTTGACGACTTGCTTGTTTACAAGGTAAACGACGACGAGTATCTCCTTGTTGTAAACGCCGCAAACATTGACAAGGATTTTGCCCACCTTTCAAGGTTTACCGATAAGTTTGATATGACATTGACAAATGAGTCTGACCAGACTGCCCAGATGGCAATTCAGGGCCCGAAAGCGGAAGACACAATGTTCAAACTCTTCGGCGATGTGGTAAGGGAGATGAAGTATTACTGGTTTGACTATGTTGAGTTTGAAGGGGAGAAATGCCTTCTTTCAAGAACGGGATACACAGGGGAAGACGGTTTTGAAATCTACTGCAAACCTGAAATTGCCGCAAAAATCTGGCAAAAGATACTTGAAGCGGGAAAGGAATACGGAATTGAGCCCTGCGGATTGGGGGCAAGGGATACCTTAAGGCTTGAAGCGAGAATGAATTTGTACGGAAACGATATGGACGAAACAACAACCGTTCTTGAAGCAGGTTTAGGGTGGATTTGCAAGTTAGACAAAGGGGATTTCCTCGGAAGGGAAGCCCTTTTAAAACAGAAAGAAGAAGGCTTGAAAAAGAAACTTTACGGCTTTGAAATGGTTGAGAAAGGCATTCCGAGACACGGCTATCCCGTTTTCCATAACGGTGAAGAGGTAGGGGTTGTTACAAGCGGAAGTTATGCTCCCTATTTAAAGAAAAATATAGGTCTTGCTTACCTTCCTATTGAACTTGCAAAGGCAGGCAATGAGATTGAAATCGGCATAAGAAAGAAAAGGGCAAAGGCTGTAACGGTTAAGACACCTTTCTATAAAAGAGAAAAAAAATAAAAGGAGATGGCTTATGTATCCGAAAGAGTTTCGTTATACCAAAGACCATGAATGGATTAAGGTTGAAGGAAATATCGGCACTGTAGGTATTACCGATTATGCTCAAAAGCAGTTAGGGGATATAGTTTATGTTGAACTTCCCGAAGTTGACGACGAGTTTTCCAAGGGAGACGAGGTTGCAACCGTTGAATCTGTAAAGGCTGCTTCCCCTATCTTTATCCCTGTTTCGGGAAAGATTGTTGAGGTTAACGAAGAGTTGGAAGATTCCCCTGAATTGCTTAATCAAGACCCTCACGGCAAAGGCTGGATATTCAAGGTTGAATTGTCTGACGAAGGCGAATTAGACGAACTTTTAACCGCCGAGAGTTACGAGGAACTCATTAAGGCAGAAGGAGAATAAAAATGAGCCGCTTCCTTCCTCTCTCAGATAGAGAGAGAGAAAATATGTTGAAGGAGATAGGGCGGGAAGATTTGTTTTCCCCTATCCCTCAGGGGTTGCGGTTAAAGGAAGACTTAAAAATAAAAGCACACTCTGAAAAAGAGGTTCTTGATTTTTTTAAAAACCTTGCGGAAATGAACAAAAACCTCACCTCTTTTGCAGGGGCGGGGGTTTACCACCACTTTATTCCTTCCGCAGTTGATTACCTCTCAACAAGGGAAGAGTTTTTAACCGCTTACACCCCATATCAGCCTGAAATTTCACAGGGGACATTGCAGGCAATATTTGAATACCAGACAATGATGTGCAACATACTCAATATGGAAGTTTCAAACGCATCAATGTACGACGGGGCGACCGCCCTTGCCGAGAGCATTTTAATGGCAAAGAGGATTGTGAAGAAAAAGAACACCGTTGCAATCTCAAAGGGTATTCACCCTCACTATATAAAGGTTGTAAAGACATACCTTAAAAATTTAGGGATAAACATAATTGAACTTGAATTAAAGGATTATGCAACAGACATTGAAAGCCTGAAACAAACACTTTCAGAAAACGGAGACATATTTGCTGTTGCAATAGGCTATCCGAACTTTTTCGGCAGTGTTGAGGACTTAAAAACTATAGTGCCTCTTGTAAAAGAGTACGACAAAAAGGCAATTGTTATTACCTCAACCACAGAGCCACTTGCCTTCGGTGTTATTGCACCTCCGGGAGATTTCGGGGTTGAAATTGCATGCGGAGAGGCTCAATCCTTCGGCAATTACCCCGGTTTTGGCGGCCCGCTTTTAGGCTTCTTAACAACAACCCAGAAACATGTAAGGCAGATGCCGGGCAGGGTTGCAGGCCAGACTGTTGATGTTGACGGAAAGAGAGGCTATGTTTTAACCCTTTCAGCAAGGGAACAGCATATTAAAAGGGAAAGGGCAACCTCAAACATATGCTCAAATCAGGGCTGGTGCATGTTAAGGGCGACTATTTACCTATCCCTTTTAGGGGAAGAGGGCTTTAAAAAACTTGCAAGTTTAAATTACTCATTAAGCGAATACGCAAAAGACAACATAAACAAAACAAAGCACTTTAAGGTTTTAAACACAAAGCCCACCTTTAACGAATTCCTTGTTCAAACAGATGTTGACTTCCTTAAATTCAGGGATTTGTGCATTGAAAAGGGGGTATTTCCCGGTGTTCACCTTGCAAAGTTCGGGCTTGATAAGGATAAATTTTTGCTAACAACAACCGAGGTTATAGACACAGAGGATATTGACACCCTTGTTGAGATAATGGAGAGTGTAAAATGAAGACGCTCAGGGAAAAAGAAAAACTCATATTTGAATTAAGCGTTGAGGGAAAATCAGGGATTGACATAGAATTCCCCGTTGAGAAGAAGGATTTTCAAGGGGAATACAAAAGAGGGGGGAAAATTGGATTGCCTGAAGTTTCCGAGGTTGAAGTTGTAAGGCACTTTACAAGGCTTTCCAAGATGAATTACGGGGTTGACGACGGCTTTTACCCCTTAGGCTCATGCACAATGAAGCATAACCCTAAAATGAACGAAAAGGTTGCCTCAATGGAAGGCTTTTTGCACTCCCACCCTATGTTTTCATACAACCTTGTTCAGGGCAGTTTAAAGGCAATGAAGGTATTGCAAAATTACCTTTGCGAAATAACGGGCATGGACCAGTGCACATTGCAGCCTGCCGCAGGCGCCCACGGTGAATTAACCGGAATGATGATGATAAGGAAGTACCACGAGAAAAAGGGCAATCCCAGAAAGTATGTTTTAATTCCCGATTCTGCACACGGCACAAACCCCGCAACCTCAACCTTTGCTGGATATCAGGTAATTGAGATAAAGTCTGACGAAACAGGCTGTGTTGATTTAAACGCTTTGAAAGAGGCTGTAAACGAAGATGTTGCCGCTTTAATGCTTACAAACCCGAACACTTTAGGGGTTTTTGAGAAAAATATAAAAGAGATTGCGGACATTTTGCATGAAAAAGACGCATTGCTCTACATGGACGGTGCAAACATGAATGCATTAATGGGTGTTGTAAAACCCGGTGAGATGGGCGTTGATGTAATGCACCTTAACCTTCACAAGACATTTTCAACACCTCACGGCGGCGGAGGCCCCGGCTCTGGCCCCGTATGCTTTAAAAAACACCTTGCGCCCTTTCAGCCTGTGCCTGTTGTTGAGGGAGATGAGAAAGACGGCTATACAATGAACTGGAACTATCCAGACAGCATAGGCAAGGTTCACGGCTTTTACGGAAACTTCCTTGTAACCTTAAAGGCGCTTGCATACATAATGGCAATGGGGGGAAAAGGCTTAAAGCAGACAACCTATGACGCTGTTTTAAACGCGAACTATGTAAGGGAGAAGTTGAAGGATTATTACAACCTTCCGTTTAAATCTGAAACCCTTCACGAGGTTGTATTCAACGACAAGTATCAGGAAGAACACGGGGTAACAACTTTGGATATAGCAAAAAGGCTTATTGATTACGGCATACACCCCCCGACAATTTACTTCCCGCTAATTGTTCACGGTGCAATTATGATTGAGCCTACCGAAAGCGAAAGCAAGGAAGAGATAGACTACTTTATTGAAACAATGAAAAAGGTGGCTGAAGAGGCCAAAGAAAACCCGCAAATTTTAAAAGAAGCGCCTCATTTTACGCCTGTAAGAAGGCTTGACGAAACACTTGCGGCGAGAAAGCCTGTATTAAAGTGGAAAGGAGAGGGAAATGATTGATAACAGGGTAAAAAAACTTGCAAAGATAATAGTTGATTACTCAATAGAGGTAAAGAAAGGGGAAAAGGTTTTAATAGACACCACAATTGAAGACTTTTCCCTTGCCGAAGCTTTAATTGACGAGGTTTACAAAAAAGGCGGAATGCCTTTCGTAAACTTTATGGACAACAGGATTTTAAGAAAGATACTCCTTAAATCAAACGCAGATATGTGGAAGTTAAAGGCTAAATACGACGCCCCGTTTATGGAAGAGATGGACTGCTATGTTGCTGTTCGCGGCCACTTAAATGTTGCCGAGTTAGGCGATGTTCCTGCGAAGAGGCTTGCAGAATACCAGAAAGAGTGGCTTCACCCTGTTCACATGGAGATAAGGGTGCCGAAGAAGAAATGGGTTGTAATGAGATGGCCTTCCCCTTCCTTTGCACAGAGCGCAAACATGCCGACAGAGAAGTTTGAAGACTTCTTCTTCAAGGTATGCACCCTTGATTACTCAAAGATGTCAAAGGCAATGGACCCCCTTGTTGACTTGATGAACAAAACCGACAAGGTGCACATTAAGGGGAAAGGCACTGACTTAACATTCTCAATAAAAGACATTCCCGCAATAAAATGCGACGGCAAAATGAACATCCCTGACGGGGAAGTGTTCACCGCTCCCGTAAAAAACTCTGTAAACGGTCACATAACATACAATGCGAGAACCCTATATCAGGGCACCGTATTTGACGAAATATACCTTGAATTCAAAGACGGGAAGATTGTTAAGGCAGACGCAGGGAAGAAAACCGAAAGGCTAAACCAGATACTTGACACAGACGAAGGGGCAAGGTTTGTCGGGGAATTTGCAATAGGCTTAAACCCCTATGTTGAAGAGCCGATGCTTGACATACTCTTTGACGAAAAAATAAAAGGCTCATTCCACTTCACCCCCGGCAACGCTTACGACGAAGCGGACAACGGGAACCGCTCCGCAATTCACTGGGATATGGTGTGCATTCAAAGGCCTGAATACGGCGGCGGCGAAATATACTTTGACGGCAAACTAATCAGAAAAGACGGCATATTCGTAATCCCAGAATTAGAACCCTTAAACCCCGAAAATTTAAAATAAATTTTTGCGAATAAACTTATTATGCCCCGCCTCACCCACAGGCGGGGTTTTTTGTTGGGAGGATGGGGGGAATGAAGTGAGATTTACAGTGCTCTTTCTTGAAAAACATGAATCTGATTTAGCATTATTTTTCTTGGTTATGCATAGAATAAATATCGCGCAAAAAGTAAAAACCTTGTGCACCATACAAATTGCAAATACGGTCTGCTAATTCTTTTTCTCCTTTTTCATAAATGATGTTGACAGTTTTTTTAATGTCTTCAACATTATGGTCTAAATAAATTTTTGCGTAAAGCATTTCAAGGTAAATTTTTGCAACTTTGTTAGGGGTTTTTGATACATGTTTTAGAAGATATTCTGATAAAAAGGTGGTGTTAAAACCTATTGGGGCATATTTTACGGAAAGTTTAACCCATTCAAAAATATCATCGTCTATTTCATCAATTAACACCAACCATTTAACAAAATGTGAGAATATTTCTTGGTTATCAGTGGAT
>WFPG01000016.1 GCA_015487755.1 Acidobacteriota bacterium | reverse complement strand
GTGTAAAAATACCCTTTTTGCGGTAAACCCAAAAGTAAAACTAAATTGCGGCGATTTGAAGTTTATCTTCTCAAACCTTAAAAAATCCCCTTTAAAGGGAAGGAAAAACCTGAAAGAGTTTGAGTTTTTAATGAAAAAATATGTGTTCAGGGAGTACTGGCACGGCGGGGTTTTGAGAAATGTTTTGAAAGATAGATATATTGGGAAAAACCCGAGGGCATACAGAGAAATGCTTATTCTTCTTAAATTAAAGGAGAAAGGGATAAATGTTCCCGAGCCTCTCTTTGCAGGCAAAAGCGAGGGGCTTTTCTACAATCAATTTATTGCAACCGAAAAGGTTGAAAATGCAAAAGATTTGTCAGAGGTTGAGTTACGCGAGGAGATTGTCGAACTTGTCTTTGAAAATACCGAAAAGTTATTTGATACAGGGCTTTATCACCCTGATATGAACATAAAAAACATACTTTTAGAGGGAAACGGAGTTTATTTTATTGACTTTGACAGGGCTTTTTTCTTTTCGGGAAGGTTAAGCGAAGAAAAGAGGCATAAAATTTACAAAAGGCTTTTCCGTTCTTTTCACAAAATGGGAAAGTTGCAGTTTTTTCTTGAATATAAATTTCAAGATAAGCCTCACTACATTGAAAAAGCCTTCAAAGATTACCTTAAAGTTTCCTATATCCGCTCATTTTTATGGATTTTTAACAAAAAATAGAGTAAAGTTTTATCTGGAGAATTTGAATAAGGAGTAAATTATGCAAGTACCTTTACTTGACCTGAAAATTCAGTATAGAGCGCTAAAAGACGAGATTGAACCGAAATTAAAAGAAATCTATGAGAAGCAGTATTTTATTTTAGGGCCTGATGTTCAGTCTTTTGAAGAAAAGATGGCTGAATACTGCGAGACAAATTACGCCATAGGGTGCGCTTCAGGCTCTGACGCATTGGTTCTTGCCTTAATGGCTTGCGATGTTAAGCAGAATGACGAGGTTATTACAACCCCTTACACATTCTTTGCGACTGCAGGGGCAATTGCAAGGATTTGCGCAATCCCTGTTTTTATAGACATTAACCCTGAAGATTACAACATAAACCCTTCATTGATAGAGAAGTTTCTTGAAGAAAATGCCGAAAAGAGAGACGGTGAGGCTTACAACAAAAAGACAGGAAGAAGGATTAAGGCAATACTTCCCGTTCACCTTTACGGACAGACTGCTGATATGAAGTCTATTCTTGCAATCGGGGAAAAGTGGGGGTTGCCTGTAATTGAAGACTCCGCACAATCAATCGGCTCAATTGACGGCAATTTAAACAAAAAAGCAGGAAATATGGGTTTAATAGGCTGTTTTTCTTTCTTTCCCTCAAAGAATTTAGGTGCATTCGGAGACGGCGGGGCATTAACAACTAATGACGAAAACATATCAAAAAGGCTGAAATCTTTAAGGGTGCACGGTGAGTCAAAGAGGTATTACCACGACGAGGTAGGCTTTAACTCAAGGCTTGACGCAATTCAGGCTGCCGTGCTTGAAATCAAACTTAAATACCTTGAAGATTGGCATAAGGGAAGGCAGAAAAACGCAGAGTTTTACAATAAAGCCTTTAATGAGGCAAATTGCGACGGCATAATTGCAACCCCAAAAGTTTTGAGAAACAACAGGCACATTTTTAACCAGTATATTTTAAGGGTAAAAGACAGGGACAAACTTGTTGACTATTTAAGGGAAAACAATGTTGGGTGTGCAATCTACTACCCTGTTCCCCTGCACCTGCAAAAGTGCTTTGAATACTTAGGCTACAAAGAAGGGGATTTACCTGAAGCCGAAAGGGCTGCAAAAGAGACAATCGCATTGCCAATTTACCCTGAATTAACGGAAGAGCAAAAGCATTATGTTGTTGACACAATTTTGAGGTTTTACTCTTAAAAAATATTTTGAAGTTTTTGGATATTAAAGTATAATCTATATCCTGATGGGAAATTATTGAGGAGGATATAATGAAAAAAGGAATTCACCCTGAATACTACGAAGCAGAAATTATTTGCGCATGCGGAAACAGGTTTAAAGCAGGTTCTACAAAAAAAGAGATTAGAGTTGAAATATGTTCAGCCTGCCACCCTTTCTTTACCGGGAAGGAAAAACTTGTTGACACCGCAGGCAGGGTTGAGAAGTTTAAAAGAAAATACCAGAATAAAAAGTAAGTTAGTATTCAACTTATGTTTGACAAGTTAGAAGGCATTGAAAAAGAGTTTGAGGAGATTACTGCAAAATTAAGCGACCCTGAACTTATCAAAGATAGAACTGTATTTACCAAACTGTCTAAACACCATTCGGAACTTGAGCCTATTGTAAACGAGTACAAAAGGTATAAGAGTTTTAAAAAAGGGCTTGAAGAAGCAAAGTCTCTTCTTAAAGAAACAAACGACAAAGAGTTAAAGCAATTGGCAGAAGAAGAGATTTCGGAATACAGAGAGAAACTTAAAGAAAGTGAAGAAAAACTAAAATTTTTACTGCTTCCAAAAGACCCTAATGACGAAAAGAATGTTATCCTTGAAATAAGGGCGGGAACGGGGGGAGAAGAAGCAGCCCTTTTTGCAGCCGAGATTTTCAGAATGTACTCAAGGTATGCGGAGAGAAAAAGGTGGAAATTAGAGGTTATGGAAATACACCAGACCGGAGTAGGGGGAATTAAAGAGGTTGTTGCGATGATAGAAGGGAAGGGGGCATACTCAAGGTTGAAGTACGAAAGCGGCGTTCACAGGGTTCAGAGAGTGCCTCAAACAGAGTCAGGGGGAAGGATTCACACTTCGGCAATCACCGTTGCTATTTTGCCCGAAATTGACGATGTAGAGATACACATTGACGAAAAAGACTTAAGGATTGATACCTTCAGGGCAAGCGGCGCTGGGGGACAGCATGTAAACACAACAGATTCCGCTATTAGAATTACCCATATTCCAACAGGCCTTGTGGTGACATGCCATGACGAAAGGTCTCAGTTGAAGAATAAAGAGAAGGCAATGAAGGTATTAAGGTCAAGGCTTTATGAAATGGAAAAAGAAAGGCAGTTAAAAGAGGTTGCCGAAGACAGGAAAAGCCAGGTTGGAAGCGGGGACAGAAGCGAAAAAATAAGGACTTATAACTATCCGCAAAGCAGGGTTACAGACCACAGAATAGGCAAGACAATCTATCAATTACAGCAATTCCTTGACGGCGATATTGACGAAATGATAGACGCCTTAATTGCCCATTATCAGGCGGAAGCGTTGAAATCCCTGCAAAACTAATACATAGATGAAAAAAGAGGTTTTAAAATACATAAACTTTTTGAAGGATAGGGGAATTTCCAGCCCTGCTCTGGAAGTCCAGAGGTTTATTTCGGAAAAATTCAATATCCCTTTGCACAAAGTAATTGCGGGAGATTTTGATTTTTCCGAAAATATGGAAGAAAGCCTCAAAGATTTCTGCGAGAGAAGGGCAAAGGGTGTTCCATACGCGTACATTTTAGGGTTTACCTATTTCTGGGGAAGAAGGTTTTTTGTTAATCCCCATGTTTTAATTCCCCGTCCTGAAACCGAGATAATAGTGGATTTTGTATTTAAAAAGGTTGGAAAAGGGTTTAAAGGCGCCTTGCTTGATTGCTGTACGGGAAGCGGGAATTTGGGGATAACACTTGCAAAGGAACTGCCTTTTGCAAAGGTTTTTGCCTCTGATTTGTCTTTGAATGCGTTAAAAGTTGCAAAGAAAAATGCGGAAAACCTGGCTGCTAATTTGAATTTAATTGAGTGCGATAAACTTTGTTGCTTTAAAGAGAAATCTATTGACATAATTGTCGCAAACCCGCCGTATGTAGGTTTTAAAGAAAAAGATTCGCTTGAAAGGGAAGTGTTAAACGAGCCTGAGATTGCAGTTTTCGGCGGGGAAGAGGGTTATGAGTTTTTAAAGGATTTTTTAATTCAGGCATTAAAGGTTGTTAAAGAAAACGGGGTAATTGTCTTTGAAATAGGATATAATCAAAGGGAAAGCGTGAAATCCATTGCTAATG
>WFPG01000015.1 GCA_015487755.1 Acidobacteriota bacterium | reverse complement strand
TTTGCATACTCTTCCGCATTCCACTCGTTCGGGTGCTTCGGGTCTCCAATATACTGGTCTTCAAGCCATTCAAGAATGCCTCTGGTTAATTCAAAAACATAATCCCTGACATTGCCTTCAAGAACCTTTCTTCTTAATTTGTAAAAGGTTTCCCTCTGCTGATTCATTACAGAATCATATTCAAGCAACTGTTTTCTTATTTCAAAGTTTCTGTTTTCAACCTGTTTTTGCGCCCTTTCAATTGATTTTGTAATCATATTGTGTTGAATGGGAACGCCCTCTTCCATACCTAACTTTTGCATTACTCCCGATATCTTGTCTGAACCGAATATTCTCATTAAATCGTCTTCCAATGAAAGGTAAAACCTTGAAGCACCGGGGTCTCCCTGCCTTCCTGAACGGCCTCTCAACTGGTTGTCAATCCTTCGTGATTCGTGCCTTTCACTGCCTATAATAAACAATCCCCCTGCGTCAAGGACTTCCTGTTTTTCCTTCTCACATTGCTTTTTATATTTTTCAAAAATCTCTTTCTTTTCCTCTTCACTTAACTCTTTACCTGAAGCCTCAAGTTTTTCTATTTCAGACTTTGCAAGCATTTCAGGGTTGCCGCCTAAAACAATATCTGTACCTCTACCTGCCATATTGGTGGCAATGGTTACCGCGCCCTTTCTTCCTGCCTGGGCTACAATTTCCGCCTCTTTTTCGTGGTGTTTTGCGTTTAAAACAACATGCTTTATTCCTTTTTTCTTCAACATATTGCTCAATGTTTCTGACTTTTCAATAGATATAGTACCCACCAACACAGGCTGGCCTCTTTTGTGTAGCCTCTCTATCTCATTCACAATGGCGTTAAATTTTTCTTTTTCTGTTCTGTAAACCACATCAGGGTGGTCAACCCTTATCATTGGTTTATTGGTAGGTATTACAATAACATCAAGGTCATAAATCTTTTTAAATTCAGCCGCTTCAGTATCGGCCGTTCCTGTCATACCTGCAAGTTTTTCATACATTCTAAAGTAGTTCTGAAAGGTAATGGTTGCAAGTGTCTGGTTTTCAGACTGAATTTTAACCCCTTCTTTTGCTTCCAGAGCCTGGTGAAGTCCGTCTGAAAACCTTCTTCCAGGCATAAGCCTACCCGTAAACTCATCCACAATTATTACCTCATTGTCTTTAACAATATAATCAACATCTTTCTGAAATAGAGTATGAGCCTTCAACGCCTGCTCAACACAATGGAGCAGTTCAATATTGGACGGGTCATAAAGGTTAGGCACGCCTAAAAGCTTTTCAGCCTTTGCAATTCCCTTTTCCGTTAAAACAGCGGTGTTCTCCTTTTCGTCAACCTCATAGTCTTCCCCTGGAGTTAATTTCGGGATAATAGAATTGGCAATATAGTATTTTTCGGTGGATTCTTCAGAAGGGCCTGAAATTATAAGCGGGGTTCTCGCTTCGTCAATTAAGATAGAGTCAACCTCGTCCACAATTGCATAGTAATAATCCCTCTGAACACAGTCTTCAAGGTAGTACTTCATATTGTCCCTTAAATAGTCAAACCCGAATTCATTGTTTGTTCCGTAGGTTATATCGCAATTGTAGGCTTCTTTTCTCTCCTGGTCGTCAAGGCCGTGCTTAATAACACCTACAGACATACCGAGAGCATGATAAACCTTCCCCATCCACTCAGCATCCCTTTGCGCAAGGTAATCGTTAACGGTAACAACATGAACCCCTCTTCCAACAAGGGCATTTAAAACAACAGGCAATGTTGCAACAAGTGTTTTACCTTCACCTGTTTTCATTTCGGCAATCTTTCCTTCGTGAAGCACTATACCGCCGAGCATCTGAACATCAAAATGCCTCATATTCAACTTTCTCTTTGCCGTTTCCCTAACTATGGCAAAAACATCGGGAAGTATTTCGTCAAGAATAGCCTGAAGGTTTTCCCCCTCTTTATACCTTTTTTGAACATTCTCCCTGTAATTTTGTATCTTCTCTTTTAACTGCTCGTCAGTATATTTTTCATATTCAGGCTCTAATGAATTTATCTTCTCTACAATAGGCCATCTGGATTTTATATACCTTTCGTTTTTTGTACCAAAAATTTTAGTAATTATTGATGTTAGCATATTAACCTCTTCCAAAAAGTTTTCAAATTGATTATATCAAAAAAGCAGGATTAGAAATGCATAATTTCGCTTATAATGTAATCCCTGGGGTTCACCGCTTTACCGTTTACCCTAACTTCAAAGTGAAGATGAGGCCCCGTACTTCTGCCGGTATTGCCCACAGTACCTATTACATCACCTCTTTTTACTATCTGCCCTTTTTTAACAAAAATATCCCTTAAATGCCCGTATCTTGTTTCAATATTGTTCTGATGGTTTATAACAACAAAATTACCGTACCCTTTTGTTTTACCTGCCATTGTTACTATCCCGTCTGCTGGCGCAACAACAGGGGTTCCCCTTCTCGCTGAAATATCTATACCTTTGTGAAATGCCCTTTTCCCTGTAAACGGGTCAATCCTATAGCCAAAGCCGTCTGTTATAAAGCCTTTAGCAGGCCAGATAGAAGGGGTTTTTCTTAAAATATCGTTTTTGTTTTGATAAATCTTTGCGAGTTTTTCGTACCCCTCAAAAAGTTTTTTAGCCCTCTCATTCATTGAATCAAGGTCTTTATTCAAATACTCGGCATAAGGAGTAAAGACATAATCTGAACCGCCTATTCCGAGAGGGTCATCGTCAATAGAGATATCCGCCCCTACAAGCAATGCAAGTTTTTTTGCCTTATCTGAAAAATAATTCAATTTTTCTTCAAGGTTGTCCGCTGTTTTTTGATACTTAGCGTTAACTTCTTTTAATATCTCTACTTCTTGTTTTAATTTTGCAATCTGCTGGTTTTGTGCAGTTGTATAGATAAAATGGACAAAGAGGAAGAGAAAAAAGAAAACAAGAAATATACCGCCTACCGTTAAAAAGCGAAATTCTTTGGTAGATACAGTTATTTTTTTAACCTTCCCGCTATCGGCAGGTACAATTGTTATTATATACTTGTTTTTCATAAACCTTCCCCAATGTGTATAGTATAAAAATCACTATCCGGTGTCAACAAAAAATGCAAAAATTCAAAAAATTTCACAATCTAACACAAGAAACTTTTTAATTGATATCAAGCAACAATTTTTATTATTATTTATTTGTAAAAATTAAAAAATTCTGTTATTATTTTTTGTATAAGGAGAAAGGGAGCGTTATG
>WFPG01000014.1 GCA_015487755.1 Acidobacteriota bacterium | reverse complement strand
GTTACGATGTGATTCATGATTTAATCTATTTTTCCCACCCTAAATTTACAATCATTTTTCTATTTTTCCTTTTAATTTTAAAGATTTTCGCCACTGACATAACTCTCGGTTCAGGGGGAAGCGGCGGTTTGTTTGCGCCTTCACTCTTTATCGGTGCGGTGTTAGGAGCATTATGCGGAAGTATTTACCATCAATTGTTTCCAAATTTGATTATAGAACCCGGGGCATACGCCGTTGTGGCAATGGGGGCTTTTCTTGCCGCATCTACACATGCGCCTTTAACAGCCATATTCCTTTTGCTGGAATTAACCTCAAACTATAAGGTTATTCTTCCCATTATGCTTGCCTCAATTATAGGCACAATAGTCTCAATGGCATTTGAGCAGGAATCCCTTGATACAAGGTATTTTAAGAAAAACAAAGTGCCTCTTGCACATGCAAAAGAATTGATGTTTTTGAAATCAATAAATGTTATTGAGATAATGAGAGACGATTTCTTTGCGGTTCAGCGCTCTATGACTTTAGGGCAATTGATTGAATTGATTAAGGAATCGCCTTATTTAAGTTTCCCGGTTGTTGACGAAGCAAACCGAGTTGTTGGAATGATTACCTTAAACGACATACGCTCTTTTATGTTTGATACCGAGTTGTGGAAATTGGTTATTGTTGACGATATAAAGCAGGAAAACTTTTATTATCTTACAATTAACGATGATTTGTCAAAAGCACAGGAGTTGTTTGATTTTTACGACATAGATGAAATCCCTGTCGTTGACGAAAGTATGATAATAAAAGGCATTGTTACAAGGTTTGATTTTGTTAACTTTACAAGGAAAAGGTTTCTTGTTGAGCAATCTCACGAGTCAACAATATCAGAATTATAAAATTAAAAAGGAGACAATATGGGTAACAGGGTTTGTGGGTTATTCGGTATTAAGTATCCCATAATTCAGGGTGGAATGGTCTGGGTTTCAGGGGCTAAACTTGCCGCAGCCGTTTCAAATGCTGGAGGCTTAGGCTTAATAGGGGCAGGCTCAATGAAACCTGATTTGTTAAGAGAGCACATAAAAAAGGCTAAAACATTAACAGATAAGCCTTTCGGGGTAAATATCCCTATTTTTTCAAAGTATTCGGAAGAACAGGTTAAGGTTGCTCTTGAAGAAGGGGTTAAGATTTTCTTTATGTCTGCAGGCTCACCTAAAAAATATACTCCTTATTTAAAAGAAAAAGGCTGCACGGTGGTTCATGTAACATCAACCCCAACGCTTGCCAAAAAGTGTGAAGATGCTGGGGTTGACGCTGTTGTTGTTGAAGGGTTTGAAGCAGGGGGGCATAACGGAAGGGACGAATTGACAACATTTGTTTTAATTCCCCAAACTAAAAAGATAGTGAATATACCGATTATTGCCGCAGGGGGAATTGCTACCGGAGAGGGCATTGCGGCAGCACTTGCTTTAGGTGCAGATGGGGTTCAAATCGGCACAAGGTTTGCTGCTACAAAAGAATCTTCTGCACATGAAAATTACAAAAAGGCTTTGGTTAACGCTAAGGATACCGGTACAATGATTTACCTGAAATCAATAATCCCTGTAAGGCTTGTGAAAAACTCATTGACGGTTAAGATAGAAGAATTGGAAAAAAGGTGTGCTGATGTTGAGGAATTCAAAAAGGTTTTAGGGGAAAGCCCGGCAAAGAGGGCTATATTTGACGGTGACATTGACAACGGAGAGATTGAAGCAGGCCAGATTGCAGGCATGATTGAGGATATACCGACAGTTTTTGAAGTTTTTGAAAGATTGATTAAAGAGTATAAAGATACTTTAAACAGGCTTAACCATTTTGATTTCAGTTGTTAACAGGAAACTGGATTAAAAATTCAATCCCGTTGCAATCTGAAAATTCGGCAGATATTTTTCCGCCGTAACTTTCGCACAATTTTTTCACTATAGAAAGCCCTAAACCGAACCCTTTGTTTATGTTTTTATTTCTCGCTTTGTCGCTTTTGTAAAAATAGTCAAATATTCTGTCTAAATCCGGCTTTTCCCCCTTTGTTTCACAATCCTTATATCTTATTTCTATAATGTTATTTTTAATTTCCGCTTTAATGAAAATTCCCTTTGAGACATCGGCAAATTTGATTGAGTTGTCAATAAGGTTGTAAAAAACCCTTTTTAAATCTTCTTCGCAAACAGGCACTGCAATATTTTCATTACATTTGATTTTGAAGTTTATGTTTTCAAATTTTTGAGGTATTTTTTTAAGAAAAGCCTTTAAAAAAGTTCGGCAGTCTTCCCTTTTAACTGCATAAATATCAAGTATCTTTGAAATTAAATTTTCAAGTTCCTTGACATCTTCCTGTATGCCTTTTTTAATCTTTTCATTTTCAATAAATTCCGCCGCTAATTTTATTCTGCTTAAAGGGGTTTTTAAATCATGGGATATGTCTCTAAGCATCTCTTCTTTTGAGTTTATCTCTTGAATAATTCTTTTTTTCAAGTCATTCAAAGCATTAAACACTGGGGTTAAAGTCCCTGAAGAATCGCTATAC
>WFPG01000013.1 GCA_015487755.1 Acidobacteriota bacterium | reverse complement strand
GTTTTAAACGACATAAACGAAATTTATAAACACTATTTCAGTATTTTGCCCCCGAGAGGGAAAGAGGAGTTGTTCTTTGAGCCGAGGTTTGTCGGCAGAAACAATGAGTTGAATTTTTTAAAGGCTTTTCTCGTTTCCCTTGAAGTAGAGAAGCATAAAAAACCTTTCATTATGATAAGGGGAGAATCGGGAATAGGCAAATCAAGGCTTATGAACGAATTCAGGCTTCACGCTCAATTGCAGGGTTTCAGGGTGAGAAAAGCATATGCTCTGTCAAGAGAGAGAATATTTCATGTTGCCATACAACTTTTCAAAAAACTTATGCCTGAATACAACCCGAAATTTTTTGAAGGGGTTGATAAAGACATAGTTTCAATTATAAGGCATGCAATTTATTCCGACGCTCCTGTATTTTCTCCCGTGTTGTTTGAAAGTATGGACGGTGAAATACTTTCAAAGTTTCTCTATAACTTTGTTGATTTGTTTAAACGCCTTGTAGAGGATGATTCTGAAACCTTTATATTTTTTGTAGAGGATTTGCAAAATATAGACGAGTTTTCAATCCAATTTTTCAGGGCATTTTTAAGCAAAAAGGTTAATGCATTGTGGTTAATGAATTACCGCTCAGATGTGCAATTACCCGATTATGTAAAAGGCTTTCTTGAAGAACTTGAAAACATTGACCTAAGCCAGACAATAGAGTTAAAAGCGTTAACAAAAGAAGATGTTGCCGAATTAATCAGGGCTTCTTTTCCCAAGGCTTTTTTAGGATACAAATTTGTTGATTTTATTTATGATAGGTCTGCGGGCAATCCCCTTTTAGTTGCCGAACTTTTTAAAACCCTTATAGCAAAGGATTATCTCTACATTGAAAACGGTGTCTGGAAATTTAAAGAGGGTAGTGAGGTTGAATTTGAGGACAGGCTTGGCTCAATCTTTTTGTACCGTATTAAGTCATTGCCCAAAACAGCTTTTGAAATAATGAAGTACATGGCTTTAATACACGAGCCTGTTTCTGAAACCTTTCTTGAAAAGGTTGTAAGAGGCAAAGATGTTTACGATGAAATAGGCACTTTAATTGAAAAAAGAATGATTTTAAATTTTTCAAGAAAATACATGTTTGTCCATTCAAAATTAAGGGATACGGTAATCTCTATGTTAACAAAAGAAGAGATACCTGCGCTATACCTGAAGATTGCCGGTGTAAATGAAGAATTAGGAGAGTTTTCTTTTGAAAAAACGGCACAATGGTATTTAATGGCGGGGGAAAGAAAAAAGGCAAAAGACTTTTACAAACTGGCATTTGAAAATTACTCCGGAACTTATAAGAATGAAAAGGTTATTGAAATAGGAAACATACTTCTTGACTTATGTGACGATGTGAAAGAGAAGAAATTTTACCTTAAAACAATAATAAGAATGAATTCATTTTTAGGCAAAGCCTATGACAATGAAAAGTATATAAAAGCCCTTAAATCACTTCCTCTTGAAGACAGGGACAGGATAGATATCCCCTTTTATGAAGCCGAGTTTTATGCAAAAACAGGTAGGGTTGAGGATGCTCTTAATATACTTTATGACCTTGTTTCGGAAGAAAAGATTAAATTATTTCCGGTGAAATACCTTCATGAGCTTTATATAAAAATCGGCACACTTCTTTTAAGGGAAGGGGTTCTTGACCAGGCAAGGCTGTTTTTTGGTTTAGCGGAAAGCGTTATGAAAAACAAAATGCCTGGAAGGGAATTCGGAACCCTTTACCAGTTTTCCGGGTTTCTTGATTATGTTGACGGTAAGTTAAAAGACGCCTATTCAAAATGGGAAAAGGCATATGCAATTTACCAAGAAACCTCTTTTCTCCCGGGAATTGCGGCAGTTTATATGAATTTTGGAAGGTATTTTATTGCAAAGTGTAATTGGGAAAAGGCTGACAAATACCTTGAAATGGCTGTTGAAATCCTTTCAAACATAGGCAATATCTCTCAATTGGTTGACGCATACCTTTTAAGAATTAAAGCGAAAAGGATTCAAGGTGATTTTCTCCTTGCGGAAAAGTTGCTTGATAAGGTTGAAGCCTTGCTAAATACAATTGACGACAAATCCGCTTTAATCAGGTTTAACATAGAAAAGGCTGTTTATTATATGGAGATGGGTGAATGGGTGGATTCGGAAAACTTTTTAATTGTTGCGGGGGCTATGGCAAATACTTCAGATTTTAAAAAATCCCAGATAGTTATCTCTTTTTATGAGGCTTTGCTTGATTATTACAGGGATAATTTTAAAGATGCGTATGCAAGTTTAATGACGGTTAAGCAGTCTTTTGAAGCGGTAGGAAGTTTTTATGAAAAGGTTTACTGTGAATTGCTGAAAATTGCCCTTGATATTGAGAAAAACAATTTTCTTGATGCCGAAAGAGGGCTTGAAGCACTTGAAGATATAATTCTTGACAGCGATATAAGTTTCTTAAAGGTATACTATTACCTTATGTACGGAAATTTAATAGCAAAAAACGGGAGAAAAGAAGAAGCGTACAGGAAATTGCACCTTGCCCTGGCTTTGGCAAGGAAAAAAGACCTTCTTCTTTTAAGCCTGATATGCCTTAACTCAATTTTCAGAGAGCTTTATACATTTTTGAACGATGACACAAAGGAATTGATAATCAATGAGATAAAAGTGCTTAAACAAGAGTTAATATCAAAATTTCCTAAAAGGCATCTTACAAGCCTTTTTAACAGAAGAGAACTTTCTGCAATAAAACATATTTAGCGGGGGGGTTGATGAAACGGATATTTGCCAGAGGGGATATTAATGCCTTTTTCGGGCTTATGCTTGACAATGTAACAAACCTTGTTATTTTAACGGGAATACTTACAGGTGTGTTCGGCTACCCTTTAAAGATAATTATGACAAGAATGATTCCAGCAACAGCATTAGGTGTAATGATAGGAGACCTTGTTTACACCTATATGGCATACAGGTTAATGAAAAAAGAAAACAGGGACAATGTAACCGCAATGCCTTTAGGGCTTGATACCCCGTCAACGGTGGGAATAACCTTAACCGTTTTAGGGCCTGTTTACTTACAGACAAAAGACCCGTACCTAACATTATATGTGGGAATGTCTGTACTCATTATTATGGGAATAATAAAGGTAATACTCTCATTTTTAGGCGAGTATGTTCAAAAATACTTCCCGGAAGCGGGGCTTTTAGGCTCAATAGGGGGTATAGGGCTCGCTCTTTTAGGTTTTTACCCTATGCTTGATGTTTTTAAACTTCCTATTGTAGGCATTACCGCTTTAGGCATAATTATTTACGCATTTTTTGCAAGGCATGAAATGCCCTTTAAAATCCCCCCTGTTTTTGCAGCCGTTGCTTTAGGCACGTTGCTTTACTATGTTTTGCCTATGAAAGAGGCTCACACGGCTACAACAAGTTTGGGCTTTTTTCTCCCATACCCTGATATGAATTTTATTAAAGGCATGAAACTTGCCGTAAATTACCTTCCCGTTGCTATTCCATTCGGCATTTTAACCATTGTAGGCGGGATAAATGTTAACGAAAGCGCAAGGGTTGCAGGGGATAATTACAGGACAAGGGATATACTTTTAACAGAGGCTATCGCAACCTTAATTGCGGGAATTTGCGGCGGGGTAGCGCAGTCAACCCCATATATCGGGCACCCTGCTTATAAAAGAATGGGCGCAAAAGCTGGATATACCCTTGCAACAGGGCTGTTTATAGGGTTAGGGGGAATGTTAGGTATTGTCGGCGGTATTGTAAACATAATTCCCGTTGCCGCAGTTGCCCCTATATTGATTTTTGTAGGCTTTGAAATTGCGGAGCAGTCTTATGTTGTTTGCAAAGATGAAGTGCCTGCAATTCTATTTGCCTTTATCCCCTCAATAGCAAACCTTGTTCAGGTTCAGGTAAACTCATTTATGGGATTTTTCGGAAAGTCGGTTGCTGATTTGTCTGGAGATTTGCTTGCAACCTATAATGCAATAACCGTATTAGGCAACGGGTTTATATTAACGGCAATGCTTTGGGGCAGTATGGTTTCTTTCCTTATCAGAAAAAACATAAAAGGCTTTCTTGTGGTTAATATAACAATGATTGTTTTTACCTTAACAGGACTTATACACTCTGTTAACCCTAACGGAAGCATTTATCTGCCTAAATTTGAAATGAATTACTCAATGGCTATTGCGATTGGATACCTTTTATTTACAATTCTATCTGTGCTAATGGTGAAGTGGAAAGAAGACTGATAGATGGACAGGACAATTTTGTTTAAAAAGATAACAATTTTTTCAGGGGTGTTTTTTATAGCACTGCTTTTAAATACCTTTCCCGCATTGATGACTGAATTTCAACGTTTTTTTTCAATGAGTGTGGGAAAATCCGGGATTATTCCCTTTTTCAGTTCAATAGGCACTATATCTGCAAATTTAATAGCAATCTATTTGCTTGCCAAAAAAGGTACGAGGATAGGGCTAAAATTCGGCTTTTTAACTGCTTTTTTAGGGCTTGCCTTTGCCTCTTTTTTAGGTTTTTACACACTTGTAATAGGGATATTTTTTATCTCAATGACATTCGGGCTAATTATGACTTCCCTTGCAACCACCTATTCACATTTGCCTTTAAAACATCAGGATTTTTCAATGTACCACTCTTTCTTCGGGATAGGGGGTTTAATTGCGCCTATTATCGTTAAGGCTATTGTCGGTAGGGGATTTACCTACAACTATGTTTATTTAAGTTATTTTATTGTCTTCTTTATTGTGCTATTAATGTTTGCTACACATCCATTTGAAAATTATAAAACCGAAGACTACTCTTTTAGAAATATTAAAAAAGCCCTTCTTAACAAAAAAATAGTTGTTCTTGTCCTTCTTTTAGGTTTCTATGCTGCAAGCGAGATGTCTATTGTTGTGTGGACCGGAAACTTTTACAAAAGCATACATCATGTAGGGATTAAAAAGTACTCCCTCGTTCTCTCAATGTTCTGGTTTATCTTTACAATTAGCAGGTTTTTCGGCAATAAAAAGATAAAAAAGTTCGGGGTGCAGAGAAATATTGTTGCAATGTCTGTGTTAACCGTTATTAGCGCTATTATTATGCTTTCTTCTCCCTTTAAATACTCTGTTGTTTTCTTCGGGATAACGGCATTTTTTATGGCAACCCTTTTCCCGTCTTTCCACTTTCTTATCAATTACATAGCCGACGACAATATAAAGGGCCCTGTAAACGGCTTTCTGTTTTTGACGGTTTCTGTTGTGGGGATGTTTTTTGTCCCCTTTGTGGGGATAATTGCGGATATTAACATTTACTACGCATTTGGTATAATTCTTTTGCCTTTTGTGGTTCAGGCAATTGTTTTGCCATTACTTTGCAAAGAGAATATTAAGCTTTAAGAGGTGAACTATGCTGCTACTTAAAAATTGCTACTATGTTGCAACTTTTGACGAAAATGGGACCGAGTTAAGGAATGTGGACATTTTTATTGAAGGAAACAGAATTAAAAGAATAGGCAAAGGCTTTGATATAGAAGGGAATTTAACGGTTCAGACAATAGACTGTTCCAACCTTGTTATATTGCCGGGGCTTGTAAACACCCATCACCACTTTTTTCAGGTACTTACAAGGAATTACCCCCCGGTTCAGAATGCAAAACTCTTTGACTGGCTTGTAAACCTTTACAAGGTGTGGAAAAACATTGACGAAGAGGCGATTTACTATTCAAGTTTAATCGTAATGGCTGAATTGCTTAAAACAGGGTGTACATTAACTTCAGACAACCATTACCTTTACCCTCAAGGTATTGAAGAGATTTTTGACATTCAAATTGAGGCCGCAAAGAAGTTGGGAATAAGGACTGCTCTGACAAGAGGCTCAATGACAATGGGTGAAAGCGAAGGGGGGTTGCCTCCTGATGTTATCTGTCAGGACACCGATACCGTTATTAAGGATTCTCAAAGGGTAATTGAAAAATTCCATAACAAAGACGAATTGGCAATGACAAAGGTTGTTTTAGGGCCCTGCTCCCCTTTCAATGTTGCTGAAAGCACAATGACAGAGTCTGAAAAATTAGCAAGGCATTACGGGGTTAAACTTCACACCCACCTTGCCGAAACAAAAGACGAAGAGAAGTTTTGCCTTGAAAATTACGGAATGAGGCCTCTTGAATATATGGAAAAGTTAAACTGGGTAGGGGAAGATGTTTTCTTTGCCCACGGCATATGGTTTAACGATGATGAGATGAAGTTTCTTGCGGAAACAAAGACAGGGGTTTCCCATTGCCCCAGTTCAAATATGAGGCTTGGAAGCGGTATTGCAAGGGTAAAAGAGATGCTTGAAATGGGAATTCCCGTATCTCTTGCAGTTGACGGTTCTTCCTCAAACGATTCTTCCGACATGCTTGGCGAGGTTAGAAACTGTATGCTTTTGCAGAGAATTAAATACGGCCACGACGCAATTACCGCAAGGGACGCATTGAAGATTGCAACAAAGGGTGGGGCTGAAATGCTCGGCTTTAACAAATTAGGCGTATTAAAAGAAGGGTACGGAGCTGATTTAATCGGGGTTAACATAAAGCAGTTTCAATATGCGGGAAGTTTGTCAGACCCTCTGGCTGCTCTTGTTTTCACGGGCTACAACCACAATGTTGAGTTAAACATTGTAAACGGCAGGATTGTTGTTTCCAAAGGTAAGGTTGTAGGCATAGACGAAGAAGAGTTGACAGAAAGGGTGAATGAGATAAGTATAAGCCTTATAGAAAAAGCGAATGCTTAATTTATGGGTAAGGGCAAAGCGGGATGCCCGCAAAATGCCCATGGTTTTGAAAAAGTATTACAAAAATTGGGAAATTAGTTTAAATACAATAAAGGCAAGGAGTTTGAAAGAGTTAAACTCTTTGCCTTTTGATTTTTCAAGGATTAATATTGTCCTTTTAGGGTCTGATGATAGAGATCTGTCGGAAGAGTTGGCAGGCTTTGTTTCCCCCTTTTTTGCTGTTAAATCCGTCAAATCGTCTCAAATCAGGACTGAGAAGGTCTCAACAATATTCAAAACAATAGAGTTTGCAAAATCTGAGATGAGAAACGGGGTTGAGTTTAGGGACGGGGTGTTTTACTTTACGGGCAAAAATCAAATTGATGTCCCTTTGTCTCTTGACACAGACTGCTATTTTCTCTATCCAGAGCACGGTAAAAACTTAAAGAAAATCCTTAACCTTGATTTTGATTTGCCTGATTACACTTTAATCTTCAGGGACAATGACGAAGAGTTTATATTTCTTGAAGAAAATAACTTTTTAAGGGTTAAAAAGCCTGACGAGGAAAATGTTGAGGTTATAGGCAAGATTAAAAAGCCTGAAAAGACTTTAAAGGTTGATTTTGAAAAAACGGCATTCGCTAACAGGGATATTATTGAAAAACTTAAAAAAGAGGCGATTGAGTTTTTATACCCGTACAGACAAAAAAAGGCAGTTATCCCTTTAAGCGGCGGAAAGGATAGCCAGGCTGTTTTGGACATAGCGGCTGAGGTGTGGGATAAAAACAAACTCTTGTGCATTCATGCGGATACAGGCTTTGACTTTGAAGAAAACAGAAAGCATGCAAAGTACCTTTGCAATGAGTACGGAGTTGACTTAAAAATACTTAATTTAGGTTTGGATAAAAAGGGAGAGCCTGATTTCTCAAGGTGGTGCACCTTTGAAAAGACTGAAAAAATGTACCAAGTTGCGAAAGAGTGGGGTGCGGAAGTTTACCTTATGGGAGACAGGGACGGAGAGAGTTTTAAAAGAAGGAGAAAGCCGAGAAAGAGGGAATTACAGGGAATTTTGCACTTGTTTCCCGTAAAGTTCTGGTCAACTGCACACATTCAGGTTTTAATAAAACTTTCAGGCAAAGAAATAAACCTCCTTTATTTGAAAGGCTTCTGGCGCACAGGGTGCAAATCCTGCCCCTTTTTAACCCAGTGGGAAAGAGTATTGACAAAAAATACTCTTTAAAAATTCTTCCAATTTCATTTTTTTTATTATATACT
>WFPG01000012.1 GCA_015487755.1 Acidobacteriota bacterium | reverse complement strand
CTGTAAAGACATATATAAAAAATGCGTTTATAAGCCCTAATTTAAACCCTCTCATAAATTTCCTTTTCGCTTATTTTTCTGTTTTCTTTTTTATTATACACCAAATTACCTTTGAAAAAGATAATAAAAAAGGGGGGCATTAAACCCCCCGAGTATAGAATTAGCAAATACATTTACCTTACTGCAATTAACACCTTGCTCATTCTAAATTTATCGGGATTTATCAAGAATACTGTGGCGCTTTTTTTATCGGGAGCGATTTTAACCTGATAATCCTTGTCTTTAATAAAATGGGAAGGCATTATATAAACAGCGTGAATTTTAACAAGTCCCGCATCTTCAGCATTAACGGTAATTGAATCAACCTCTCTTAAATCTGCAGATTTTTCAAATTTTACCGCATTGAATTTTTTAAGTTTAGGCCTTCCGAAAAGAAACCTTCCTACAATACCCTTTTTGCTTAAAGACTTGTAGTTATCTACATGGTAGAACACTGAATTTAGCATCTTTTCTTTTTTAAGGTTTTCCTGCGAAAGAGCCTTGTTTTTAGAAGTAAGGTTGGAAATTTGTTGTTCCATATCCGCTTTTAACTGCTCCAATTCCTTTAACTGACGGATAAGTTCCGCCTTTCTTGCTTCCAAATCCTTTACCTCAACAGAGAGTTTTTCCGCTTCCTGCCTTGCTTTGTCCCTTTCGTTTATAAGTTTTGTTTTATAGTACCTTTTAATCTGGTTCGGGCTCATGTCGGCCGTACCCTGTGTTACAAATGTGCCGAACACACCGTCGTTATAGAAAAGGTAAACTTCAAAACCGGGAAGAAGATAGTCCAAAAGGTTAACCCTCTCAACAAGCTTCTGAGCCTCTTCAGGGGTTAATCCTTTCTGTTTGGTTAAGAATTTCATGCAAATATCGTAATGGTTGTCTCCAGGTTTAACGGTATAAGGCTTGGGAAGTTTATCTTTTAAGTCCTGAATTTCTTTTCTTAACTGCTTAATCTCTTCGTCTTTGTTTAAAATTTCCTGAATAATTGCGGAATAAGAAGAATCCTTTTCCTGTGCAAGCCTTTTTTTCAAATAATCTCTCTGTTCAGGGGTTAAAGAGAGCATTCTCATCTGTTCCGGGGTAAGTTTTTTATCCCCTTTCAATCCGTATTCAGACAATAACTGCCTGTACGCTTCCTCTTTTTGTTTTAACTCGTCATTCAGTTTGTCAATCTTCATTGCCATCTGTTCCATCTTTTTAACCTGCTGCTTTTCAAACCACGAGCATGAAGAGGTAAGCAGTGTCAAAACCAGCACAAAAGAAAAAAGTTTTTTCATTTTTCCTCCCTATATTCTTGGTAAAAAACCTTTTCAAGAAAAAGCCCCTTTGCATCAAGGGTAGGGCCCGCCAGCCTTCTATCCTTTTTTTCAAATATTAACGGAAGAGTATCTAACGAAATTTTTCCCTTCCCTATCCACAAAAGAGTCCCTGCAATGTTTCTAACCATATGATGCAAAAAACTATCGCCTGTTATTATATATTCTAAAAAGCCGTTATTCAACAAATTAAATTTTGAAACTTTGATTTTTTTCACAGGATTCTTTGCAGTGCACATTGAATCCCTGAAAGAAGAAAAATCCTTTTCACCTATAAAAAAACCGGTTGCTTTAATCATTTTTTCTAAATCAACTTTCCCCCTTACCTGATAACAGTAAAACCTCTCAAACGGCGGCACTACATCCCCCAAAAAAAACCTGTACCTGTAAGTCTTTCCCTTTGCGTCAAAACGCGGGTGAAATGAAAGGGGCACTTCTTCAACATTAACCACCCTGATATCTTCAGGCAACAAAGCGTTTAAACCTTTTTTTATAACATTTATTGAATGGGTTTTCTCGGTTTTAAAAGCCGCAACCTGGCCTAAAGCGTGAACCCCCGCGTCAGTCCTTGATGCCCCGTTTAATTTCACCTTATGGTCAACAAGGGTTTCAACGGCACTTTTCAAAACACCCTGAACAGTTTGAACATTCGGTTGAATCTGCCAGCCTGCATAGTTTGTACCGTCGTATTGAACAGTAAGTTTAATGTTTCTCATCAGTCTGTAATCTTTTTTTGAATATAAGGGTTTAGCCTTGCGATAACTTCATAATTTATAGTGCCTAATAAAGAAGCAAGGGTATCAGCCGTAATCTCTTCATCACCGCTTTTGCCGATTAGGACAACCTCGTCTTCTACCGAAATTCCTTCAACATGAGAGACATCAACCATAAACAGGTTCATACAAACCCTGCCTACAACAGGGCACCTTTTACCTTTTATAAGCACATAACCGCTATTGGAAAGCCCTCTGTCGTACCCGTCTGAATACCCTACTGGCAAAACCGCAATTTTCATATCTTTTGTTGCTTTAAAAGTTAAACCGTAACCTATGTACTCCCCGGCCTTAACTTCTTTTATTTGCAAAGGCTTTGTTTTCCAACTTAAAGCAGGTTTTAACCCGTTTTTTCTTTCAAACCCTTTTGCGTTTAAAGAAACAATTGTCTCCCTGCTTGGGTAATACCCGTAAAAGGATATGCCCGGCCTTACAATATCTGTCCTTGTTTCTTCAAAAAGCATTAAAGCGGCAGAGCAGGCGTTATGCCTTTCAACCTTTTTCCCGCTAAATTTTTCTATAACCCTGTTAAAAATTTCCATTTGCTTTTTTGCAAAACCGTGGTCTGTAGTGTCTTCAATGTTCGCAAAGTGGGTGGAAAACCCTGAAAAAATTAAAGATTTGCTCTTATAGACCCTGTATGCAAGGTTTAAAGCGTCCTCTTCCTCAAGCCCCAGCCTGTGAGTGCCGGTTTCAACCTTGACAAATACCCCGATTTTCTTACCAATCTTCTCCGCTACCTTCTCTAAAAAGTTCACCGTATCTTCGGAATAAACGGTTATAAAAAGTTCTTTTTCTTTTAAAAGAGAAATCAAAAAGGATTGGTCTCTGTTTATATGCCCCAAAATTAAAACAGGCTTTTTAGTATTTATTTCAACCGCTTCGTCAGTAGAGTGAACGCAGTAACCGTCAACAAAGTTGTCAACAATTGATATAACCTCTTTTAACCCGTGGCCGTAAGCGTTTGCTTTAACTACGGGGAAAAACTTTGAGTTTGGGGCAAATGATTTTAAGAAATTTATATTGTTTAAAAAAGCCTTTTTGCTTAAATAGATGGTTGATGTGGTTAATCTCATTATACCCCTTCTTTTTCCTTAAACCTTCTAATATCTTCGTACTTCCCCACAAGCACAAAACTATCCCCTTTTTGCAAAACAGTTTCCGCATTGGGAATAAAAGTCTTTTTCCCTCTTTTAATTATAAGCACCTCAAGGTTATATTTATTCCTTATTGCAAGGTCTTTTAAACTCTTATCAAAGAAAGAATGAGGCACCTTCAACTCCATAAGCCTCATTCCCTCTCCTAAGTTCAACCCTTTTGTAACATCTTTAAACTTCTTCCTTGTTATTACTGCAAGGGCAAGTTCCCTTTTCTTAATCTCAAAGTTGTAAAGGTTTATTACATCGTGTATGTGCACTATCCCTTTGTACTCCATAGATTCAGCATCTTCCACTACAGGTATCTCCTCAATGGAAAACCTGCCTTCAATATCCATTGCTTCCTGAAGGTTTGAATCTTCAGTTAAAAAAACGGGGTCTTCCGCAATGTCTTCGGCAATTACAAGTTCCGCAAGGGTTTCCTTTTCGTAGAAAACAGATTTTATATTGTTTAAGGTTAAAATCCCGACAAGTTTGTTAGAGGGGTTTAAAACAGGGAAAACGCTTTGATTGGTAGAAAGCACAGTGTCAATAATAAATTTAAGGTTGTGGTGAATGTAAAAGAAAATCCCCTCTTTTATTACAGAATTTATCTTAATCTGCTTTAAAATTGACTCTTCCCTTCCCTCAACAAGTTCAATTCCTTTTAATTTAAGTTTCAAGGTATAAATAGACTCTTTCTTTATTGCGGTGGCAATAAGGGTTGAAATAATACAGGTAAACATTAAAGGCGCAATAACCCTGTAATTCTGTGTTAACTCAAAGATTATAATTATGGCGGTAATAGGCGCTTGAGTTGCCGCCGCTACCACCGCACCCATGCCTACAAGGGCATAAGCACCAGCCGACGCAGCCTGAGGGAAAAGGTAATGGGTAATTACCCCTACTGCACCCCCTGTTGCGGCGCCTAAAAATAGAGAAGGTGCAAATATACCGCCTGAACCTCCTGAACCCAGAGTAATAGAGGTTGCGAGGATTTTCATAGGTATCATTAAAATCAGGATATACAACGGCCATTGATTGTGAAGCGCCCCGTTTATTGACTCATATCCGACTCCGTAAACAAAGGGGAAGTAAATGCCCATTATTCCTACAGCCAATCCGCCAATCATAGGCTGAATATACTCGGGAATAGGCGCTTTTTCAAACCAATCTTCGAAATAGTAAAGGGTTACAATAAAAAGGACAGCCACAAGCCCCGCAATAAGGCCTAAAAATGTGTACGGCATAAGTTCAAGGGGGGAGTTTAGAGTATACGGCGGGACAACAAAAGCAACAAGGTTTCCTTCAAAATGCCTTGCCACAATTGTGGAAATAACTGAAGAGATAATAATGGGGCTTAAAGCGGCAACCCCGAAGTCTCCCAAAATAATCTCAACCGAAAACAAAGCTCCCGCAATTGGGGCATTAAACGCCGCGGCAATACCCCCGGCGGCTCCGCATGCAACAAGTGTTTGAATATCACGCCTTTCAAGGTTGAAATACTGGCCTACAGTTGAGCCTAAAGAAGCGCCTATTTGAACAATCGGGCCTTCCCTACCGACCGAACCGCCTGAACCTATTGAAACAGCCGATGCTATAGCCTTTACAAACGCCACCCTCGGCCTTATCTTACCGTCTTTCATTAAAACGGCAAGCATAACCTCAGGGACACCGTGACCCTTTGCCTCTTTTGCAAAAAAATAGATTATAGGCCCTACAATCAAGCCGCCGATTGCCGGGGCTAAAATTTTTCTATATGTCGGCAAGGTTTTTATAACCTCAAGGAAGTTTTCATACCCGCTAAAAGAAATCTCTGTAATAAACCTAATTAACTGCCTTACTCCGACTGCACCTAACCCTGCACAGACACCTACAATAACCGATAAAATTATTAAAAGGATTTGCTTGTTGCTAAACCTTGCGATTATTCCTTTCATTACTCTCCTTTTAAGAAAGTCGAATACCAGTTTTCAGGGTCTTTCTTGAATTCGTTTATTATATCGGCATCTTTTTGAGAAAGATAACCTTTTTCAACAGCATGCTTTAAAAGGGATTCTATGTTTTCAAGGGAAACATAATTAAGCCCAACAGAGGCAAAGTTATCTTCAGCCTTTTTAAACTGATAACTGAAAATAGAGAAAACACCTACAACCTCTGCCCCTTCTTCCCTTAAATTCTTCACAACCTGAACCGAAGATTTGCCTGTTGAAATTAAATCCTCAATAACAATAACCTTATCCCCTTTATTTAACTTCCCTTCAACAGACTTTCCCCTTCCGTGCTGTTTCTTTTCAGCCCTGACATAAACCATGGGCAAAGATAACTTTTCCGATATCCATGCGGCAAAAGGTATTGCGGAAGTTGCCGTTCCTGCTACAACATTGAAATCTAAACCTGAATCTTTAATCTTTTCAATAAAAGCGTCAACAACCTTTCTTCTCTCCTCTACATAGGATATAAAAAGCCTGTTATCGCAATAGATAGGGGATTTAATCCCGGAAACCCATGTAAAGGGCGGGTTTAAAGAAAGTGAAACAGCGTTAATCTTTAACAAACTTTCGGCTATGCTAATTTTTTCCATAGTATTCTTCCAACTCCTTTACATTTATTTTGTACTGTTCAAGTTTTTTGTACATATTGCTCCGAGGCACCCCAATCTGCTCAGCGGTTTTTGACACATTAAAGTTGTTTTCTTTCAACTTTTCAATTATAAAATACCTTTCAGCAATCTCCCTGACTTCTTTCAGGGTTTTTGCTTTCAAAAGGTCAGGCTGCTTAATTTCAACCACCCTTTTTGGGGAACTAAAATCAAGGTTTTCCAGTTTAATTTCACCGGTTAAAACCCTTTGAGCATCTTCCTTTGTTATCCTGTTTTTCTGGCATAGTATAACTATCTTTTCAACTTTATTTTTTAACTCCCTGATGTTCCCCCTGTAATCAAATGTTTTCAAGTATTCAAGGGCATCCTCTTCAAAAACCGCCTCGCCGAGCCCGTTTTCTTTTGCCGCAATGTTTGCAAAGTGTTTTGCAAGGAGAGGAATATCGTCTTTCCTATCTCTCAAAGGGGGCATCTCAATCTCAATAACATTTATTCTGTAAAACAAATCTTCCCTGAATGTGCCCTTTTCTATCGCTTCCTTCAAATCTTTGTTTGTGGCTGAAATAACCCTTACATTGACGGGAACAGGCTTGTTAGAGCCTATAGCATAGATAATCTTTTCCTGCAAAGCCCTTAACACCTTTGCCTGAGTTTTCAAAGACATATCCCCTATTTCGTCAAGAAAAAGGGTGCCGTTATGGGCTGCGACAAACTTTCCTTCTTTATCTTCTATCGCCCCGGTGAAAGAGCCTTTTACATGGCCGAAAAGTTCGGATTCAATCAACTCTTCGGGAATTGCGGCACAGTTAACCTCAACAAAAGCCCCTTTTCTTCCGCTTTTTTGATGGATATAC
>WFPG01000011.1 GCA_015487755.1 Acidobacteriota bacterium | reverse complement strand
AATGAGGCTATGACCTCGGATAAATGAATGAAGAATCCCTGAACATGCTAATTAGCAAAGGCGAGCTGACAAATAAATAACCTTTTAATCAATGTAAAGAAAGGAGGTGGCAAAAAAAATTTGATTTCCCCCTTGACTTTGTTTATAAATGAATTCAGATAATCCATTTTAGGGGCTTAAAGCCCCTTTTATTTTTTTAAAACCTTCTCTTCGTGCTAAAATTTAAACCCAAAGGAAGTTAGAAGAGAGGGTTGTTTATGAGAAAACTAAAACTTGCCTATTCAACCTGCCCTAACGATACTTTTATGTTTTACGGCATTGCTTCGGGAAAATTTAAGCCGTCTTTTGAATTTGACACAACATTAAAGGATATTGAAGAGTTAAATAAACTTGCCTTTGAGGGGAAAACGGATATAACAAAACTCTCTTTCTTTGCTTATTTTAAGATTGCAGACAAATACAAAATATTAAATTCAGGCTCTGCTCTCGGAAGGGGCTGCGGCCCTCTTTTAATTGCAAAAGAGGAGTTTGACTTAAAGGATTTAAAGAACAAAAGAGTGGCAATACCGGGGGAAAACACAACCGCAAACCTGCTTTTTTCAATATTCTGTCCGGAATGTAAAAACAAAAAAGAGGTTCTCTTTTCAGAGATTGAAAACGAGATTTTAAACGGCAATGTGGACGCAGGGGTTATTATCCACGAAACAAGGTTTACATACAAATTAAGGGGATTGAAGAAATTGGTTGATTTAGGGGAATTCTGGGAAAAGGAAACAGGGAATCCAATCCCTTTAGGCTTAATTGCGGTAAAGAGAGAGTTTGAGAAAGAGGGAAAAGAATTTGACGCTTTGTTGAATAAATCCATAGAGTATGCATTTGACAACCCGGAAGAAACAATGCCTTACATAAAGAAGTATGCACAGGAACTTGACGACAATGTTGTAAAATCACACATAGAACTTTATGTAAACAAATTTTCCCTTGATTTAGGCAAGGAAGGAAAAAAGGCTATAAAAGACCTTTACAAAAAAGCATATGAAATAGGGCTGGTAAAGGATTTCATGGAGGACATCTTTCTCTAATGAATAACAAAGTGGAAGAATTGGAAAAGATTTTAGGGAAAAAAATAGAAAAAATACTCGTTTGCAGGCTGTCTGCAATAGGGGATGTTGTAAGGACAGTCCCTTCAGTTGCGGTTTTAAGAAAGGTTTTCCCTGATTGCAGGATTGACTGGCTTGTTGAAGACAGGTGCGCCGAGATGATTACAGGGTTAAAGTATATTGACAAATTAAAGATTGTGCCGAGAAGAAAGTGGAAGAAATTAAGCCTTTTTTCAAAAATAAGGGATTACTTCAGGTTTATAAACGAGGAGTTAAAAAGAGAAAATTACGACCTTTTTATAGATTTTCACGGTATTTTAAAGAGCGGGCTATACGGGTATTTTGCAAAAATCCCTTTAAGGTTGGGTTATCAAAAGCCTATTGCAAAAGAGTTAAATACCCTGTTTACCAATTACAAAATTGAAAAGGTTGAGAAAAAACTCTCGCGGTATGATAGAAATTTCCTTATCCCACTTCACTTTGATAAAAATTTAAAGCAGGAAAAGGCAGAACTTCCCATAGGTGAAGAAAACAGGGAGTTTGCAACAAAATGGCTGAAAGAAAACGGGTTAAAGGAAAAGAATTATGCCTTTGTTTACCCGGGGACAAGCGCAAAGGGAAGGTATAAAAGGTGGATGCCTGAAAATTATGGAAAACTCTGCGATTTAATTTACGAAAGGCTAAACCTTCCCTGTGTAATAGGCTGGGGGCCCGGAGAGGAAGGGATTGTTGAAAAACTTGTACAGTCTGCAAAAAACAGGGTTTTTGTCCTTCCCTTAACCACAATGAAGCAATTGTCGGCGTTTATTGAAAAGGCATTGGTTTTTATAGGAGGGGATACAGGGCCTATGCATATCTCAAGCCTTGTAAACACTCCGGTAATTACGATATTCGGGCCTTCAGACCCTGTAATTAACAGGCCTGCGGAATTCACACCTTTTTCAGTAACTTACGCAAACTGGCACTGTTCCCCATGTAGAAACAAAAAGTGCAAAACCCTTGATTGTTTAAAGGCAATAACCCCTGAAATTGTTTTTGTAGAAGCGGAAGAAATGGTTAGCGAGTTAAAATTTTGGAGATAACAATAATTAAAAAAAGAATAAAAAACATCTACATCAGGGTTGAAGAAAACGGCACGGTAAAGGTGTCAGCCCCTATTCATACCCCTGATAGCGTTATAGAAAAGTTAATTGAAAAAAACAGGAAAAAACTTGAAAAAATTGTTGCGGAAAAAAAAGAAAATTTAATTGACTATTCAAAATCAGAAATTATGCCTTTTTTAGGCGGGTTTGTCCCGATAAAAAAGGTAAAAAGCAATAAAAACCGATTTGAATTTAAAGGCGAGAAACTGTTCTT
>WFPG01000010.1 GCA_015487755.1 Acidobacteriota bacterium | reverse complement strand
TCCCACAATATAGTTGACATAGATTACTGCCTTCAATGCCCTGAAAGTGTTAATTCAAAGTTAAAAAAAATTAGAAAAGGGAAAGTTAAAAAAGATTTTTTCCTTGAAATTCACCCGTTTGAAGAGAATGTATTCTTTTACTTCAAATGGGAAAAAGGCGAAGAAATAAAACTCAATTTCGGTAAATACACAATGTTTCACAGGACGGGAAACTTTATTCAGGCAAACAGGGATTTAATAGTTGATTTTGTAAACATTGTTACCGAACTTGCAGGTGAAGGGAATTCCCTTCTTGAACTTTACTGCGGCTCGGGGCTTTTCACATTGCCTGTAAGTTTTAATTACAAAAAAATTTACGCTTACGAACATTCCTCAAGTGCGGTTGAAATGCTTAAAAAAAGCATTGGTTTAAACGGAATAAAAAACGTCGTTGTTTTTGAATTAGCGGCGGAAGATTTTAAAGAGGGAAAATACAATACAGTGCTTGTTGACCCGCCGAGGGAAGGGTTAAGCAAAGTTGTAAGGGAAAAGATAGTAAAATCAAACCCCGAAAAAATAGTTTATGTTTCCTGCAACGCCTCAACATTTGCAAGGGATTTGCATTATTTTTCCGATAAATACACAATGGAAAGAATTGTTTTAATAGACAATTTCCCCGCAACAGCCCACTTTGAAACAGCGGCACTGCTGCGGAGAAAATAGTTTATTCAAAAAATATTGTTGAGTAACTTTCGGAAGTAATAGGGATTAAAAGGGACTGCAATTCTTTTAATTTTTCCCCTTCATAAAATCCCGGCTTAATTTTAATAACTCTTTTTATCTTCAAGGTTTTTCCTTCAACAGAGTAATTTACCTCACTAAAACCTGCAAGGTTTCCTATATTTTTTGAATGAAAAATTGCCTTAACAGGCTTTTCGAAATTCAAAACATAGGTTTCAGACAGGTCTATGCTATACGGAACTTCAACAAAATTGTAAAATGCAAAATCGCTAAAGCCAAAAGGCAAACAATCTTCAAACCAGTTTGAGAGAACAAGTTTATCTTTCAGTTTGCCTTCAACTTTGCCCTCTTTTACAACAAACCCGTTAGCCTTTTCTAAATCTTTTACATCTTCTTTTTTTAACCCTGCAACGGATACACCTATGCCTTCAAGCCCTTCAAAAAAGAACTGTCCGACAAACCCCTTTTCCCCTTGTTCGGCATTTACGCTTAAACTTGCTTTTACTTCTTTCGCAAAAACCCTCTTTCCTTTTAAATTGTAATATGGCAATTCAGCCCTTTTGTACGGCCATAAAATACCGTTAACCTCAACACCGTATCCCCTGACAAAATAAGTGCCGTTCTTCTCCCATTTGCAGGATAAAAGAAAAGACGGGTAAAACCCTTTATTCTTTAAAATCCAGTAAGCAAGTACCCTTTTCTCTAACGGTGTGGCATACCCTGATTTTACTATCTCTTTAAAATCCCTGCACTTATAATTGTATGTTTCAGGGCTTAAATAAACTGTATTTAGCCTTTTGTCAATAAAATCAAATACGGCGTAAACAAGCCCTTTGCCGCTTAAATTATCCAGTCCCATTAACTTCAAAACCTCATTAGTCCCTTTTTCAGGAAGGGATTTAAGATAATTTTTAAAGTAATCCGCAGGGTTTTTAATTACAATTGCAATTAAGGGGGTTTTGTCATAGTAATAATTAGCCGTTAAATTTGTAGCCAGAGGCTTTATGTTTTTTGCAACAAAGACATTACTCCCCAAGTTTAACTTCAGGTTGTTTGTGAATAAAGCGCAATGCCTGTTGTCAACAATTGAAACCTCAACTTTTTTTACGGGAAACTTGTCTCTTAAATCTTCAAATACCATTAGCCTGTGGGGAACTTTATCCTTTATCTCGTATTCAAACTCAACAATGCATTTAGGCTCTAAACCTGTATGGGACACTATCTTTTCCCTTATGTTTGAAAAATCGGGGGAGTTTTCAGTTGAATACGGTGAAAAGTCAAGAATAGCGTTTTTCGGTGCGGAAATTACCTCTCCCTCTGAATTATGAGTAACGGATTTGATTATATTTACCTCGGTTAATTCAGGGTTGTATGTGTAAAACCATTCCCCCGCCCTTCTCATTCCGGTAAAGCCGTTTATCTTTATCTTTTCGTATACATGCTTTACAACCCTTCCGTCCTTCAAAATGTGTATATCAATCTTCCTGTTTAAAATCTCAACCTGAGAAGCAAACAGGGAAAAACTAAAAAGCAATATTAGTAAAGCGGTTAACCTTTTCATTACTTACCTCCCTTAACCAAAAGATAGCCTTTGCCTAATTTCTGCACCTTGCCGATAACAGTTTTCAAATCATTCCATGCTTCTTTCGGATAAACCCTCTTTTTCAAGGCTATCTTTGAGGTTTGAACAATAGCGTCTCCCTTAACCTTAAAAACAATAGAGCCGTCTGCATACTTTCCTTTGTAATCAAACTTTTCAGGCAATTTTGATTTTTCATTGTCTAAATCTTCGGGAAAGTGCACCTCTTCGTTTATCCTTATCAACTTTGTGCACCTGCTTTCTATCCCGTAATGCCTTTCTTTGGCGGAAACATTAAGGTGTGCTACAAAGTAATTTACAAAATCATTTAAAAGGAAATTTAACGCCGGGGATTTAAACCTGTATTCACCGTCTTTGACAAAAGCGTAATCAGGCACTTCAAAAACAAGGCTGATTTTCATATTCTTTGAAATATCGTATGGGTCTTGATATTTAATTTTTTTGATTTTTGCCTGAGGAAAAGCCTTGAAAATAACCTTTTTTAAATAAACATCTCCGCTGTCTTCCCTTACACCCTGCATATACCTTCTATACCTTGCGTCAGTCTGCCCTTCCGCTTCAATATCAATTGATACAACGCAATTCCCTTTTTTATCAATTCTTGCCTTTGAATTAAGGTTTAAGTAATGCTTTTCAGGCGGTGAATATGGGGTTGTCCTTAACGGTTGCCCTTTTTTATAGCCGATTAAGTACTGCTGCTCCTGTTCCGCGGAAGACCACTCTTCCCTTACCCATGGCACCCATGTAGGGTCAAGCATCCTAAATTTACCGTCTTTTTCCCTTAAAGCAACGACGCAGTGGTTGAAGAAGTCTGCAGGAAAGTCCTCTATTTTTGCCCCTGCCATTGTCATTGCCGGGTATGCGTCAAAACCTGCTGCCCTTAAAAATGTTATAAGCATTCCTGCCTTGTCTTTGCAAACACCCTGCCTGTCTTTAAAAGTCATTTCTGCGGGATGAAGGGTGTAGCCTTCCCCTTCCCCCATTGAAAGGCCTGAATACCTTATGTAATGGGCAACCCAGTGGTTAAGCCTGTCTATCTTTTCCTCGTCTGTTTTTGCACCTTTTATAATCTCATTCACCTTCTCTTTTATTTCAGGGGTAATATGAAACGCAAAGTTTTCGTTAATTTTGTAAAACCACTCTGACTTTTCCTTCCATGAATGGGTTGTTGAAATAAGAAGTTTCTGGCAAACATCGTCAAGAGATACCATGTACTGCTCTCTCTTAATAGGCTCAATGTCAGACTTTTTAAATGTGTACTTCATTCCGTAATCTGTAAATTCACAAAGAGGTGTTACCTCTCCATTGAAATACTTAAATTGAATATTCTTCTTTTCAGGCAGTTCAACAGAGTACTCTTTTTCTAAAATAGGGACATAGCCCTGAAAGTTAACTATATCGTAAAACTCGCCTTTCATAGGCGGTTCAAACCTTGAAGAATCCCCTTTTACCTTGTTTTCAAGCAATGCATAAGAAAAGCCCTGCCTTTGAATCTTGTAAACAACTGTGTCTCCCGGATTTAACAAACCGAACGGGATTGAAACCCTTGTATTTGGCCAGTATATCCACCTTGCAGGCTGGGGGTAAAATGCAACCTTTTTTAAGTCAATTTTTTCTTTTTCCCCGTCTTTTCTTAAAATGTACGCCTCAACAACCTTTATTTCAGAGGTTAAAGGGTCAAAAAACTTTGAAACAGTGTAGAATTTTTTAGCCCCCTTCTCACTTAGCACCTTTACGGCATTTTCCTCAATTACCGTGCTTGCACCTGACTCTTTTACCTTTACATATGTTTTCTGCAAGAGAAACACATAATCGTATTTGCCCTTAAATTTATCCGCCTTCTTTGACAGTTCACTTATGTTATCAGCCATTACAGGCAACATAAAAAACAATAAAGCAAAAATTAAAAACCTTTTCATACAAATTCCCCCTTACTTTAATTCACAATCTATTTTTACTTTAAAATGAAACAATTGTTTCAAACTTATCGGGGTTTTTAATCAATTGCACAAACTCTTCCCCGCTTTGTTCAGGGGTTTTCAATACTCCCGTTTTCTGGAAATTAACAAACTCGTCAAGCAAAGGGAAGTTTTCTTTCGGTGCCGAGCGAATATCTTTTTGCATATCCGTTTCAATAATCCCGGGCGCGACTGAGAACACCTTGACTTCAGGGTTTTCCTCGCTTAAAACCTTTGAAAACATATCCATTCCCGCTTTTGAAGCACAGTATGCGCTCCAACAGGCTATCGGCATTCTTCCGGCACCTGAAGAATTGTTAATAACCATTTTTTCTCCGTTGCAATCTTTAAATACTTTTAAAAATATATTTGTAAAAACAAGGGCTGAAATCAAATTTACATTCAGGTTTTTAATTATCTCACTGTTATCAAGAGCGCCTAAAAACCCTATAGGCTTGATTACCCCTGCATTGTTTATCAAAACACACCTGTTAAAATGTTTCGGCAATTTGTTTAACTCATTCTCAAAAATATCAGCAGAATCCGTCAAATCAGACAAGTCAGCCTGCAATGTTAGGATAGTTCCCTTAATTTCATTTTTTACCTGCTCAAGTTTTTCTTTGTTTCTTGCTATTAGCAAAAAGGTATTTTCATTGCCTTTAAAGTGCTTATTTAAAGAGTGAACAATAGCCTTTCCTATCCCCCTTGAAGCACCTGTTATTATAAAAAGGTTTTTCATAGTTCCCTCCCCACTGTTCTGTTTTTATTTTACAATTTTTACAAAATAATACTTCAATTTTTCTTTAAATCTTTTATATTTAATTGAGAAAAGGGTTTATTATGAAGAAAAATGTAAAAATAATTTATACCGGCAATTACTCAAAAGGAAAAGGCTACCCGAGGGCAAACACCCTTATTGAAGGGTTAAGCCTGTATTCAGACTTCAAAGAGATAAGGTATCCCCTGTGGGAAAGCGGGGAAAACAAAGAAGAAGAGGTAAAAAAGCCTTATAAAAAGATAATTCCCTTTTTAAAATCGCTTGTTTTTTTCTTTAAAAATATTGAGGAGTACAAAAACGCCGATGCTTTGATTGTAGGCTACCCCGGTTATACTGAGATTTTTGTATTCAAACTTGTTCAAATTCTAACAGGCAATACATTTAAAATTTTCTACGACTACTTTTTTTCAGTCTACGAATCCCTTGTTTTTGAAAGAAAGGTGATTAAAGAGAACTCCTTTTTTGCAAAATTGCTCTATTTTATTGATAAATTCGGGCTTTTAATATCGGACAGGGTTTTAATTGACACAGCAGAACACAGGGATTTTTTGTGTGAAATGTTTAAGTTAAAAAAAGAAAAGTTTGCGGTTATCCCGGTGGGGGAAAGTGAAAAAACATTTTCGTCTCTGCCATACCCTGAAGGGAAGAACCCGTTTACAGTGCTCTTTTTCGGCACTTTTTTAAACCTTCACGGCATAGACAAAATCAAAGGGGCAATAAAATTGCTTGAACACAATCAAAACATTAAGTTTATACTTGTAGGCAAGGGGAAAAACGATACCCTATTTAAAGAAGAGAAATTGAAAAACACAGAGTTCATAAACGACTTTATTTCCCCTGAAGAGTTAAAAGAGTTTATAAAAAAATCCCATGTAATTTTAGGGATTTTCGGAGAAAACAAAAGGGCGCAGATTGTAATCCCTTGCAAGATTTACGACGCACTGGCTTCAGGAAGGCCTGTAATTACCGGGAAAACACCTTCGGCAGAAAATATGTTCAAAGATAAAGAGTTTGTTTTTATGTGCAAAAACTCGGCGGAATCAATAGCAAAAACTATTAAAAAAGTTTATAATCTTGATAACAAAACACTTTGCTCTTTAGGTGGAAAGGCATATCAATACTATAAACAAAACTTTTCGCCTAAGGCTCTCGGATTGAAACTGATACAGGAGGTAGAACTTGAAATACAATGATAACTACGACAGAAACATTTTTAAAAGAGGGCTTGCTTTTCTATATGCAAGGGTTTACAACCTGTTCCACTCTGTAAAAAAAGAAGATATTGAATTTTCAGATAATTTTGAAAAAGAGATATATTTAAGAAGTTTAAAAAGGACGGATATTAACGACCATTTATTAACAATTTACAGGGAAAGTATTGAAATAAAGCCATCTTTAATAGTTGAACTGGGAGTAAGAGGCGGTGAGTCAACCTTTGTTTTTGAAAGGGTTGCAAAAAGGTTTAATGCCACATTGGTTAGCGTAGACATTGAAAACTGTTCAAAGATAAGCAATTATGAAAAATGGTATTTTGTGCAATCAGACGATATAGAGTTTGCAAAAAAGTTTAAAGATTGGTGCAAAGAAAGGGATATTAAACCGAAAATTGATATACTTTTTATTGACACATCCCACCTTTACCAACATACAAAAAAAGAAATTGAGTATTGGTTTCCATATCTATCTAAAAAAGCAAAGGTGTTCTTTCACGATACAAACATAAATTTTCTTTTTAAAAGAAAAGACGGCTCGCTTCAAAACGGGTGGGACAATAAAAGGGGGGTTATTAGAGCGATAGAAGATTTTTGCGAAAAAGATTTTAATGAAAAGGTTGATTTTGAAGATGAATGCAAAGGGTTTAAAATAAGACATATCCCCTATTGCAGCGGATTAACAATTTTAACTAAAAAGAGTGTATAATTTAGATATGTGGAGAAAGATTAACCTGCCGACATACCTTACAATTTTCAGGATTTTCATGGTTCCGATTCTTGTTGTGGTTTTGCTTACAAGGATTGAAGGGAAAGAGATTATTGGGATAATTGTTTTCTGGCTTGCGTCAATAACAGACTTTTTTGACGGATACCTTGCGAGAAAGAGAAAGCAAATCACCCCTCTTGGGCAACTGTTAGACCCCCTTGCCGACAAACTTTTAATTGCAGGGGCATTTATTTCACTTGTTGAGCTTAAACTTGCTCCCGCGTGGATGGTGGTAATAATTATTGGTAGGGAGTTTGCCGTAAACGGGCTTAGGCAGATAGCGACAACTTATAAAATTGTAATGCCAGCCTCTTTCTGGGGAAAGGTTAAAACAGTTATGCAGATGGCTGCTATTTCTTTTCTTATACTCGGGGAAAAATACTTGATTTTAAAAAAAATCGGAATAATTTCTCTATGGATTGTGCTCTTTGTATCAATTGCATCAGGTATAGATTACTTTTACAAATTCTGGCAAAGGGCAGGAGATTCATTGTTCGAGGAAAAGGGTGAGTAAGTTATGAATGTTGAAAACTTTATTTCGCAGTACAACCCGGTTATTCAGGCTCTTGCGGCAACATTGTTTACATGGTTTGTAACTGCATTAGGTGCGGCAATGGTGTTTTTCTTTAAAGAGATAAAGAAGAAGATTCTTGATATTATGTTAGGTTTTGCGGCAGGGGTTATGATTGCGGCAAGTTTCTGGTCTCTCCTTGCCCCTGCAATTGAAATGAGTGAGCAATTGGGAAAGAATCCGTGGCTTACAGCGGCGACAGGTTTTCTTTCGGGGGGAATCTTTCTCTTTATAGTTGATAAAATTATGCCTCACTTACACCTCGGATTAGACATATCAAAGGCGGAAGGTATTCAAACTTCATTAAAGAGAAGCATTCTTTTAGTTCTTGCCATAACATTGCACAATATCCCCGAAGGGCTTGCGGTAGGGGTTGCTTTCGGTGCTGCGGCAATAAACCAGACTAACGCAACAATAGGAGGAGCAATAGCCCTTGCAATAGGTATAGGGCTCCAAAACTTTCCCGAAGGGGCTGCTGTCTCAATCCCGTTGAGAAGAGAGGGGTTATCAAGAACAAAATCATTTTTATATGGTCAGGCTTCAGGATTGGTTGAGCCTATTGCAGGGGTACTTGGGGCATGGCTTGTAACCGTTTTTATTCAAATCCTTCCCTTTGCCCTTGCATTTGCGGCAGGTGCAATGATTTATGTTGTAATTGAAGAGTTAATCCCCGAATCACAGATAAATTCGGAAACTGACTGGTCAACAATGGGCGCAATGGTAGGCTTCACAATAATGATGGTGCTTGATGTTGCCCTTGGATAAAGCCGGTTTTAAAACAAAAGCCTTAAAAAACTCCTTTATACTTTTTATTTTTGTTTTAGCAGTTTTTTCAATATCCTACGGAGAGTTTTACCTTTACACAATGTGGAAATGCCCATCCTGTATCTCCGATAAAGCAATACCCCTTTTCTCCTTTCAAACAATATCTTTAATGAAATTCTTTTTAATAGAAAATTCTCTTATAGCCTCATTTTTAATGGTAAGTTCCCTTGTTGAAGGGAAAAAACTTAAAAACTTTCTCAAAACAATAAGGTTTTTAATACTCCTTGTAATTCCCGTGCAATTTGTGGCAATGTATTTTACAGGCGAGTATATAAAACTCCAGCCTATTCTTCAAATCAGGTATATTGGGTTTGTCATAAACCTGAAATCTGTTTTTATATTCGTTTCCACAATGCTTTTAATCTTTATAACCGGCTATTTAATTGATTTTCTAACAAAGAAGTATTGCAGGGAAAATTACTTAAAGATTATTGGGCTTCTTTTTGCACTTAACATCTTGCTTGTTTACCTCACAATGAACAATACCGCTACCATTAAATTTAAGAAATACTATGCGGTAAACTTCTACCCCCCTGTAAGGGAATTTCTAAAATTAGGATATTTAGCCTTCCACACAAAAGATATATACCTTGTTAAAGATTTAACGAAAGATGAAAAAAAACTTGCTGAAGATTACGGTTTTTTTATACATTACGGTAAAACATACCCTTTGATTAAAAACTTTGTTTACGCTTCCCCTTTACCTTTCCCTAAAACAAAAGATGTGAAAAAGCCGAATATTATAGTTTTTTTTGTTGAAAGCCTTTCGGCAGGGATGGTTAACCCATATAACCCCACTTATCCGGATTTAACACCAAATATAAACAACTTTGCCGACAAATCTATGGTTGTAAAAAACTATTTCAACCACACCTACCCTACAATCCCCGGATTACAGGGGCAGATGGCTTCCTTTTACCCACCGTTCAACTGGTATGACTGGGATTTAACCTCTGACGAAATCAAGTTAAACAAACTTTTAAGCATTGTAAATGTGTTAGATAAAAGGGGATACAGAACAGTTTACCTGACACACAGTTCCGAGTTTGATACATTTTTAAAGCCTCATATACTTGCTTTAGGGTTTGGTAAAACATACTTTGAAGAAGACAAAGTCTATGATAAATACAGGCCTGAAAAAGGCTTTCCAGAATACTGCGGGGCAGACGACCAGACTGTTTTTAATGTCGTTAAAGACTTGGCAGAAAATTTAAGCAAAAAACAGCCCTTTTTCCTTGCAGTCTCCACAATTGAAACACACTCTGGATACAAGCCAAAGAAAAATGCAAAAAGATACCCTGAAAAGCCTGAAAACAGAATTTTAACTCAGGTGCATAACCTTGATTATTCATTCGGAATATTCTGGGAATGGTTTAAAAAAAGCAAATTAAAGGACAATACAATTGTGGTATTAACCGCAGACCATGCCCACAACCCGACAATTCCCTTTAACGCGACTTTCGGCGACTATGTATCACACTCAACATTTGACAAAGTTTGTTTAATAATTTACGACCCATTACACAAACTGCCGAAAGAATTTGAAGCAAATACAACATCAATAGACTTAACCCCTACCCTTATACACCTTTTAGGGTTTGAAAACTTTCCAAACCCGTGGCTGGGGTTGTCATTCTTCGGAGACAGGCAGGTTTTTAATAAATCTTTAGGATTGCACAATACTTTCACATTGATGAAATTAGATAATGGAGAGATGACAGTCTTTGATGAAAGCGAAACTTTAGAAAAAAAGCAATTGCTTGACATTATCCATTTTACCCAAGGGATTTACATTCAAAACAGGCTTTGGAACAACAATATTAAAATCACCCTTGAAAATGACAAAAAAATAATATTAAAGAAAAAGATTGAAAAAATCACTTCTTCGCAATAGCGTAAATCCTTATGGGTGCGGGATAGCCTTCAACAGTTAGGGTATTTTCTTCATTTACAAAGTCTTTGTAAGACTGGTAAACCATCCAATCGGTACTTCTCTGCTCTTCAGAACTCATTTTGTGATAGCAGATAAGTTTTACATCCTTAAACCCAGCCCTTTTTAGAAAATTAACAAGGCAGGAAGGCGTCGGGACAAAGTAAGTACCGGGCACTTTTGCGTACCTTTTTTCAGGAAAAAGGGCAATAGGCAAATCCCCTTCTATTCCCTGAGACTCAACAACAATATAACCGTCCTTTTTCAAGGAAGATTTTACCTTTTTCAAAATATCAATAGGGTTCGGGTGGTGGTAAAGTATTCCCATTAAAAAGACAACATCAAAAATGCCCTCAAACAAATGAATATGCTCAACCCCTAAAAGTTGAAAGTTAAGGTTGGTTATACCCGCCATTGAATTTAAAAGGCTAAACTGTGAGTAGTATTGAACGGTAGGGTCTATCCCTAAAACAAAATCAGGTTTGTGATAGGCTGTTTTAAACATATAATAACCGTTGTTGCACCCTATATCGCAAATTACCTTCCCCTTTAAATCGGGTAGGTGAGGCTTAAACCTGTTCCATTTGCGGAAACTCCTCCACTCGGCGTCAATCTCAATCCCGAAAACGGAAAAAGGTCCCTTCCTCCACGGCATCAAAGACTTTAAAGAATTGTAAAGCCTTTCCCTATTCTCATTGTTTACTTCTTCAGGCCTGCCTATAACAACGGTATCGCCGCTAAAATCACAAAATTCCGCTTTAAAATCCCTTGACTCAAATAGGGGGACTAAAAACCTCTCACTGCTTTCCCTTAAAAGAAAGGAATACCTTTTATCAATTAACTCTTCAATTTTGTCTGTATTTTTGCAATCAAGTGAGGATAGTTTATTTAATAAAAGGTTTTTCCCCTGTAAATACAAGTTTTCCGTAAACTTCTTTAAATCCGACACAACCGAACTCCCTTGAGTCTGAACTTATCACCCTGTTATCCCCAAGCACAAAGAAACTGTTTTTCGGCACTCTTAAAAGGGGAATAGTCTCGTGGCTCTTTATCCCGTTTAAATAAGGCTCCCGCAAAAGCATCCCGTTAACATAAACATTGCCGTTTAAAATAGCAACTTTATCTCCCCCTATGGCTATAACCCTTTTTATAAGCAATTTGTCGGGATTTAAAGGGGAATGAAAAACAATAATGTCTCCCCTGTGTATCTCTTCAACCGAAACATTTCTCTTTATTAGCACTGTCTCATTGTCAGTTAAGGTGGGAAGCATGCTTGAGCCTGAAACAACAACAGGCCTAAAGTAGAAGGAAACAAAAAGAAAAACAGTTAAAATTCCCGCGTAGGCAAAGGCAATTGTAATCTTATGCCTGACAAAAAAATCTTTTGCTTTTTTCAAAAATTCAATCATTGAATTTTGCAATATAC
>WFPG01000009.1 GCA_015487755.1 Acidobacteriota bacterium | reverse complement strand
TTGTCAGGGTGTGTCAGCCAAAAAAAGCCGGAAATACAACCTGAGGTGGCTAATTTAAAAACTCCGGTTTCAGACATTAAAGTGCTTGACGTGCATAGGTTTAAGCCTAAGCAGGAAGTAAAGAAAAAGGAAAAAGAAAAGAAAAAGCCAAAGGAAAAGGTTTATACAGGTAAAAAGGTTTCCTTTTCTTTTTACAAGGCTGATTTACATGACTTTTTCAGGGCTATCTCCGAAGTTGCAGGAGTGAGTTTCCTTGTACATGACGATGTAAAAGGAGAGGTTACCATTGACGTAAAAGATGTGCCGTGGGATCAATTACTTGATACTGTTCTTGAATTTAATAAATTAACAATGGTAAAAAAGGGTAAAGTGATAGAAGTTATTCCTCGAGATTTAGCAGATAAAACCACAGAGGTGATAAAGTTAAACTACACCAAAGCTAAGGATGTTGTTAAGATTTTTAAAGACAATCCCATATTTGGGAAATCCCAAGGAACCATAGTTCCTGATGTGGCGTCTAATGCATTGATAGTTACCGATATTCCTGAGAATATAGAAAAAATCAAGAAAATTGTGAATCAGATTGATGTTAAGCCTAAACAAGTTTTGCTTGAAAGTATAATTGCTGAGGTTACACTTGACGATAACAATAAATTAGGTATAGGTTGGCAATTTGGGGAAGACGGTAGGATAAGGAATTCATGGGGAGACACTTCGTTTTCCAGCAGCGGGAGTTTAAATTTTCCTTTAAATAATGTTGATGAGGGAACAGGATTCAGTTATGCTTTGTCAATAAACGATGACCTTGTTAAAGCGCAGTTAAACGCTTATGCTCAAGCAAGTAAAGCCAAAATACTATCCCATCCAAAACTTGTTACATACAATAACCATAAAGCGGAGATAAAAGTGGTAGAGAGAAGATGGGTAAAAACATCTCTTAATACAAATGCTGCTGTTGGTGTAGGTGGTTTGTTTGCCAATTTTGAAGAGAGGGATTATGGAATAATTTTAAAGGTAACCCCCCACATAAACGAAAACGGGGATATTGTTCTTGAAATTGAGCAGGAAGTAAGTGACCTTATAGGAGTTGATAATTTTGGTAATCCTGTTGCTATAAAAAGAAATTTGACCACTACTGTTCTTCTTAAAAACGGACAGACAATGGTTTTAGGCGGCTTAATTCAGGAGAAAAACAAAAGCGATAACAGGGGAATTCCAAAAATCAATAAAATTCCTATTTTGAATAAAATCTTCGGCACTGAAGAAAAGGAAAAGAAAAGAACGGAACTTTTGTTGTTTATTACTCCCCATTTGATTGAGAATTTCAATGATGCTCAGGCTGTTACCAAAACTATGTTACATCAGGATACCGCATTAAAACCTCTGGATAACACTGAAGAAAGCAAAAAAACCGAAAAAAAATGAAAAAGGGAATAGTTTTAATACTTCTATTTGCCTCTTTTTTAAACTTATATTCGCAAAACCCTTTTGTTGATAGGGAGCATGCGATTTTTCAAACCCCTCTTTCAGATAGGGTTACCGGTTACAAGATTAGTGTTAAACTCGATACTATTTTACATAAAATTATCGGAACCGAAAAAATCTATTGGCTAAACAATACCGAATTTCCCACAAAAACCCTATACTTTCATCTGTATATGAATGCTTTTGCCAATAATAGAACTAAAATGATGCAAAATACAGAAAAGTTAAGGCACGGTATGCTTGGCATAAAATTGACCTCTAAAACAGCGGGGTATTGTAAAGTAAACAAAATCTCAGTTAATTTTAACAATTTAACAGACTATTTTTTGGTTGACGAAACAGTCGGAGTTTTGCATTTGCCGTTTGAGGTAAAGCCGGGCGAGTCGGTAATCATTGAGGTAGAATTTGAGACAAAACTGCCCAGGATAATGATTAGGAGCGGATATGTAGGCAGTTTTCATTTTGTAGGTCAGTGGTACCCAAAATTAGGAGTATTTGAAAAAAACGGCCATTGGTACTGTGAGCAGTATGACGGGAACGGCGAGTTTTACTCTGACTTTGGAGTTTACCAGGTAGAGCTGGTTTTACCTTCATATTTTACCGTAACAGGTACAGGTGTTGTTTTAGGGGAAAAGATTGAGGGTGATGTAAAAAAGGTTAATTTTTATGCAGAAGATGTCCATGATTTTGCTTTTGTGGCTTGGGATAAATTCAGAATTCTTTCAAGGAAAGTAGGCAACAAAACCCTATATGTTTATTATTTTGATAAACACAGGGATATTGCTGAGAGAGAGTTAGATGCCCTTTACAAAGTATTTCAATGGTATCAAGAGAATATAGGGGAGTATCCCTATCCCGATTATAAAGTGATAGATGTCCCTTTTAACGCTATTGCTTCTTCAGGTATGGAATACCAGAATTTTTCCACTTCTTTTGCTTTATCTGTTTTCCCTGAATGGCTAAGAGTTACCGAGAGCACGGTAATACATGAGTTTGGGCATGCATACTGGCAGGGTATGGTTGCTACCAATGAAAATAGGCAGGCATGGGTTGATGAGGGGCTGAATTCTTTTTTTGAAGGGCTTATAATGGATACCCTGTACGGTGAGTGCTGTGAATTAAAGTATAAGGCTTTTTGCCAAAACGGTTTTTCGCGGTTTTTATCTTCAGATTTTGAAATGCTTAAGTTTGAAAAACCTGATAAAAAGGCTTCCGAGTTTGTTTCAAGGGTAGGTTACGGGCTTGCTTCCTACAATAAATTTGCCCTCACTTTAAAAACAATAGCCAATATAGAGGGTAATAAGGTAATTATTGATGCAGCAAGAGAGTTTTTTGACAAGTTTAAATTTAAGCACCCGGACGGAAAGGAATTAATAAATATTATTAATTTGAAGACAAACGGAAAATATAAAGATTTGCTTAAAAAGGTAATTTATGATGTGGGCTTTCCCGATGCTTCCGTTATTTCGGTGCAAAAAAAAGGGGTGGAAACTTTTAAAGGGTATAATGCTAAGTTTGCATTTGTGGCTGACAAGTCAAAAGAAAGGTATGAGTCTTACTACTATGAAATAATTGTAGGGAAAAGGGAATTGCCTATAAAGGTTGACGGGGTTGTGATGTTTGACAGTGGGAGAGTAGAGAAATTTGTTATTCCCAAAGAGAAAAACATTATTCAATTAAATATTCCCGTTGAGAAGAATGAAAAACTTCTTTACGTATGGGTGGATAGAGATAGAAAAATATTGATAGACCTTGATAGGTCTAATAATCTTTATAAATACAAACCGGTAAATTTTGAAGGGAAGGTTGCATTGTTTTTATTTAACTTTTATCTGGAGTTAATAAGCTATGTTTTTTAGAAAAGCAGGGAAATATTTAGGTATACTGTCTGTCTCTTATA
>WFPG01000008.1 GCA_015487755.1 Acidobacteriota bacterium | reverse complement strand
TTTTCAACCTGTTTTGGAAAGGTTTTCTGATTTTTTTATAAACGAAGAAGGTATAATTAGATTAAACCCTGAAGGTTTTCTTCTTTCAAATGAAATATTTGAGGAGATTTTGTTTTAATGCTAAAATTCCCTAAAACGGAGATTTAAATAATGGAAAACTGGAATACAATAATTGTTCCAACCTTCTATGATGAAACTAAAGAGTTTGACAAAGAAAAACTGAAAAAAATTGCCGATAACTCAGGGCTTGATATAGTAACCCTTAGAAACGCTTTTATAGGGAAAGGGGTAGGCTTTATTCTCAAAACTCCCGATATAGCGAGAATAGAGAAGGTTGTAAAAGCATTTAAAAATGCGGGGATACCCTGCCTTCCCGTGAATTTTTCCGATGTTGAAAATGAAATTAATGTTTTAACCGCAAAGGTGATATCCCCTGTTCCTAATGGATTAAAGGTTGAGTGTTACGGTAATCAGTCTTTTGTTGTTAAGGATGAAATTATTCTTGTATCAGATATACTTTCTCAAGAGGTTTCAACGGTAAAAAAAGCGGTTATTACCGCAAAAAACATTGCTCTGGCGACAAAAAGCCATGTGTTTTTAATAGATTTTGAAAGAACAAGAATACTTGCCCCGGACGGAAAAAGAGGGATTTCTCAAAAAGCAAACCTTATCCAATTGCTTGAAAGAATTAGAGAGCAGGATAAACTGCTTATAGACTCAACCTTTTTTTATCAAGGCGGGTTTTTTAGAAGGGATATTTCCCGTATGGCTATGTTTTTGTCTTATGCTTTTAAACACGGCGTATATGAAAAAGAATTACCGGAATCTCTTTTCGTAAAAGCAAAACAAAAGAAAAAATCGGTTTACAGGCATAAGGTAATCAGGCACCCTATAAAAACCGCTTTTTACAAGTATAAATTAAGGTTAAGGGATAATGTGGTTTACACGCCTGTTTTCTGGATTGGCTTTTTCTTTTTATTAATTTATACGGGAATAAGAGCTCGCGAGCCTATTTTCTTTTTCATCGCTTTCTTATTAGGTTTTATTATTTCTACTTTTAAGTTATTTAAGGTGTGGAAGATGAAACTTTTAATTGAAGATACCCCTACTTCTAAATTAAGGTCTGTAGCCGCAGGTTTTGTAGAAGTATCAGGTGTTTTAACTTCTCCGGTTCCAGTTGTTTCCCCTATATCAGGTTCTCCGTGTGTTTTTTTCAGGTATTACAAAGAGGTTTATGTCAGGGCTGGAAGGTACTCTCATTGGGAATTGGAAGAAATCGGAGAGGGATTTGCCGAAAATTGTGTTTTAAAGGATGAAACGGGGGAAATTGGTGTAAATGTAAAAAATGCTTCTTATTTCTTAACAAATAAATATACAACCGGTGAAACTTATAATCAGATGCGTTTTTCTTTGTTCGGAATTGATGATGTTAAATACACGGAAGAGTATATCCTTGACGGACAAAAGGTTTATGTTTTAGGCACAGCAAAGCCTGTTTCTAAAAGCACAAGTTACGGCAGGTTTCTTTCCATGCTGAAAAAAGATAAAGAGAAGATGAAGGATTTTGATTTAAACGGCGACGGGGTAATAGATGCCGAAGAATGGGAGAAAGCCCAAAAAAAACTAAAAAATGAATACCTTGAATATAAGCAGTTAAAAGGGCAGGCTGCGGATTTGGTTATTGACAGAGACCCGCGCAATAAGGTGTTTATTATTTCAAACGAAAAAGAGCAGGGTATCCTCAAAAGGTTAAAGATTGCTTTGCCTTTATATTTTGTTGGAAGTTTGGTTTTTCTTGTATTAACATTATGGTTAACGGTTAAGATTTTTTAAGGAGGCATTCCTATGGCAGGCTTGATTATTTTAGGGGTATTGATTTTTATTGTTTTTATTTTAATTGCATACTTTATTGGGGTTTACAACAGGCTTGTTTCATTGAAAAACCAGGTTCCCCAGGCTTTTGCAAACATTGATGTTTTATTGAAGCAGAGGCATGACGAAATCCCGAAACTTGTTGAAACTGTAAAGGGTTATGCAAAGCATGAAAGGGAAACTCTTGAAAATGTTATTAAAGCAAGAAATATGTATACAAATGCAAATACAATTGACGAGAAACTTGAAGCAAACAATATGATAACAGCCGCTTTAAGGCAACTTTTTGCTTTGTCGGAAAGGTATCCTGAATTAAAGGCAAACGAGAATTTCTTAAACCTTCAAAGAAGGATTACCGATATTGAGAACGCCCTCGCTGATAGAAGGGAAATGTACAACTTTTCCGCAACCGCTTTTAACACGGCAATTGAGCAGATACCTGAGGTTTTTATTGCAAGAATGTTAAATTACAAACCTTTTCCGCTTTTTAAAGCACAGGAAGAGGATAAGCAGGATGTAAAGATTTCTTTTGAGTAAGGGGGGTTGATGAAATTATCGGTTGTTATCCCTGTCTATAATGAAAAAGAAAATATAGAAAACTTTCTAACTGAAATGATTGAGTATTGTAAGAATTTTAGTTTTCCTTACGAGATTATCGTGGTTGATGACGGCTCTACCGACGGGACAGCCGAAATACTTTCAGGTTTTAACAATGAGCATGTAAGGGTAATCCACCATAAACACAATATAGGCAACGGAGGGGCGGTTAAAACTGGAATAAGGAATGCACGCGGTGAGTATGTAATAATGATTGACGGGGACGGGCAACACTATCCTGAAGATATCGGGAGAATTATCGAAAAACTTGAAGAAGGCTATCACCTTGTGGTTGGGGCGAGAGATTCAAAATCTCAGGCAAGTTTTTTCAGGGCATTGGGAAACGCAATTTACAATAAATTGGCAAGTTATGTCGCCGATTTTGAGATAAAAGACTTAACAAGCGGCCTGAGAGGTGCAAAAAGAAAGGTTATTTTAAAATTTTTATATATGTTTCCTAACGGTTTTTCTTACCCCTCAACAAGCACGCTTGCTATTTTAAAGGCAGGCTATTCTTTAACCTATATCCCTATTAAAACAAGGAAAAGAAAGGGGAAAAGTAAAATAAAACTTGTCAGGGACGGGTTGAAATTTTTCAGTATTATAGCAAAGATAACAACACTTTTTAGCCCTATGAGGATTTTTTTCCCTGTTTCTATAATTTTATTTTTAAGCGCAATTGTTCATTTTCTATATAGGTTTTTCATTTCAGGCAGATATACATTATTTACGGGAATACTTGTCCTTGCCTCTATTTTCACACTTTTAATGGGGTTAATTTCCGAGCAGATTTCCACTTTGTATTATAAAGATATAGATTCTGAAAAAGATTAAAAAACATATTGGATTTTTCTTTTTTAATGTTAAAATTTAAGGGAATTTAGTAA
>WFPG01000007.1 GCA_015487755.1 Acidobacteriota bacterium | reverse complement strand
TTTCAGCGCATTTTCAAAGCTCTCGCCGTCTCTAACTTCAACTGTAATCATTTAACCTCTCACCCCATTTCTTTTTATATTTAAACAAAAAAAATGCACACTTGCTTTTAAATTATAAACCCAATAAATTTTTTTTTCAAGTTTTAAATTTAAAATTTTCCTTATGGATTATACCAGATAAAAACTAAAAAAAGAACTCTTTTAATCCTTTCTTTTCAGCCCTAAATTTCTTGACTTTGCTTTAAAATAAAGGATAGAATTGAAGAGGGTGTTTTCCCCTTCTACTGAAAAATTTAATAGTTATTTGAAAAGTGCGGAAATAGGAATTAAACCGGCTCATACAAAGTTGATATAGAGAGAGGAGGAGATATGTTAGAGATTAGAGGCCATGCCCGTGGCGGACAGGGAATGGTTACCGCCTTTGAAATTCTTGCGAAAATCTTCGGACAGATGGAAGGTTACTATGTTCAGGCCTTCCCCGCCTTCGGAGTAGAAAGAACAGGTGCTCCGATACAGGCTTTTTTAAGGGTTTCTAAAACCCCTATTCTTAATAGAAGTAAAATCTATAACCCTGATTTAATAGTGGTTTTTGACGAAACCCTATTAGACCAGGTGCCTATCTTTGACGGGCTTGAGAAAAACGGTGCGGCTCTTTTAAACACTGAAAAACCTATTGACAGGTTTAAGAATTTCACAGAAAACATATTTACAGTGCCGGCAACAAGGATATCCCTTGAAAAGGGATTGGGAAGCAAAGCACTTCCAATTGTAAACTCAGCCATGATAGGGGCCATTTTAAAAGTAATGGGTGAGCCCCTTGATATAGCAAAAGACATTATTGCCGCAAATGTACCTACAAAACCTGAAGCAAATGTTGAAGCGGCTGAGGTGGCTCATAACAGCGTAAACGGCTTAACCGATAAATACACCTACATCACAGATGCTCTAAACTCAAACAAACCTAAACAATCTCAATTAAGTTTTGAAGAAAGAAGCGCTCTTGAAAAGAAGGAAATAAAAGATTTGCCCAAGTACCCTGAATGGTATGGGCCTATGTCAAAAAACAAAACTGGAAACTGGAGGGTTTTAACCCCTGAATACCATACCAATGCCGCTCCCTGCTCTTTAAACTGCCCCGCAGGGACGGCTGTAAGGGAATTTGTAGATTTGGCAAATAAGAAAAGTTTTGAAGAAGGCTTCAGGCTTATACTTGAACATAACCCTTTTCCCGCAATATGCGGAAGGGTTTGCCCTCATTACTGTGAGCAAAACTGCAATAGAAAAGATTTCGATGAAAGTTTAAACATAGGTTCAATTGAAAGGTTTTTAGGGGATAGAAACAAAGACTACAAACCAACCCCGGTTGAAATAACAAAAAAAGAAAAAATTGCGGTAATCGGCGGAGGGCCCGCAGGCTTGACAGCCGCTTTAAGGCTAAGGAATATGGGATACAAAGTAACGGTTTTTGAAGCATTGCCAAAAGCAGGCGGTATGATGAGGGCAGGCATTCCCAAATTCAGGCTGCCTGACGAAGTTCTTGACAGGGAAATCAAAAGGATTGAAGACAGCGGAGTTGAAATAATAACAAACAAAAAGGTTACGGTAAAAGAACTTGAAAACGATTTTGACGCAGTGATAGTGGCGGTAGGCTCCCATAAAGGTTACACAATGGGAATGAAAAACGAAGAACTTGCGTTGGACGGCATAGACTTTTTAAGGGAGTTTAAACTTAACAATAATACCTCAGGAATTAAAAAGGGAGACAAGGTTGCAATAATAGGCGGCGGAAACACGGCAATTGATGTATCAAGAACTGCTTTAAGATTAGGAGCAGAACCGACAATTTACTACAGAAGGACAAGAAATGAAATGCCTGCAATTCACATTGAAGTTGAAGAGGCTATTGAAGAAGGGGTAAACTTTGAATTCCTGACAGCGCCTGTAGAGTTGAACAAAATAAGTGACAATGAAATTGAAGTTAAGATGATAAAAATGAAGTTAGGCGAGCCTGACGAATCAGGTAGAAGAAGGCCTATTCCTATTAACGGCTCTGAATACACCGTTGTCGTTAACCACCTAATAAAAGCAATAGGCCAGGAATACGACGAATACGCATTCGGCGAAAGGCTTAAAACAAAACAGGGGAAAGTTGATTTTGATGCCAAAATCCCTGTTTTCTGTGCAGGGGATATGGCATGGGGCGGCACTGTTGTTGAGGCTATAGGAAGCGGAAACCTTGTTGCTAAAGAGGTTGACGCTGCACTTCAAAATAAGCATTACGACAAAGAAAACGAAGTGCTCCACAGGGCAGTTACCCCGAAAGATATTAAATTTGACTACTACCCTGCTATACCGAGAATTAAAAACAAAACCCACTTTGACGAAAACCTTTATATGAACTTTGACGAGGTTGTTGAAGGATTAAGCGAGGATGAAGTGGTAAACGAAAGCGGCAGATGTTTACATTGCGGCGATTGCTTTGAATGCGGAAACTGCTTCAACTTCTGTCCAGACGCCGCAATATTTATAGACGAACAGGGCAGGCTTAATATTAACTATGATTATTGCAAAGGGTGCGGAATTTGTTATTACGAATGTCCGTGCTCCGCAATTGATTTCACATTAGGTGAGGTGGAACATGACTGATGTTAAAAATATTCAAAGCGCCGTTGAATTTAAAAGGCATAAGCCTAAAATCTTAAAGGGCAATTTTGCTGCGGCAGAGGCTGCAAAACTTGCAAAGGCAGGGTTTATCCCGGCTTACCCTATTACCCCTCAAACAACAATTGTTGAAGAGTTGTCAAGAAAGGTCGCAACAGGTGAAATGGACGCAACCTATGTAAACATGGACAGCGAACACTCTGTTTTTGCGGCTGCAATGGGTGCCGCAATGGCTGGAGAAAGGGTTTTTACGGCTACCAGCGGACAGGGGTTATTCTATGCTCATGAGGTTTTACACGCTATTTCGCACTTCAGGCTTCCTATGGTTGTTTGCAATGTAGGAAGGCCATCAATACCATGGAATATATGGGCTGACCAGAGTGATTCACTTGCACAGAGGGACACAGGCTGGATTCAAATCTACACAGAAACCTCACAGGAAGTTCTTGACACAATAATTCAGGGATACATTATAACTGAAGAACTTGACATTCCGGTAATGGTTGTGCTTGACGCCTTTTATTTAAGCCATACAAGTGAAAATGTATGGGTTCCCGAGCAGGAATTGGTTGACGAATTCCTTCCACCAAAGAAAAAGAAAGGGGTTGAAATTGACGGATACCACCCGAAGGCAATAGGCGGGCTTGTTCCCCCTGAAGACTATGAAACATTTGAATACGCATGGTGGAAGGATGCATTAAAGGTTGAAGATTTGGTAAACGAAGTAGGTAAAAAATTCGGCGAGAAATTCGGCAGAAGTTACGGCGCAATTGAAACAGTCAATATCTCAAAAGATACCAAAATTGTTTTTGTAACAACTTCAACCATTACAACTACAGTTAGAGGAATACTGGATAACCACCCGGAAGTAGGAATACTTAAAATAAGGCTTTTAAAACCCTTCCCGAAAAAAACAGTTTTGGAAGCGCTAAAAGTGCTGCCTGACGATGCAATAATAGCACCTATTGAGAGAAACTTTTTAGGCGGAAAAGAAGGCGCTTTAATGCAGGAAATGAAAAGGGCACTTTACGGCGAAAGATACTTTAAAATGTACGATATTTACGCCGGAATGGGCGGAAAAGATGTTTCCCCGACAACAATAGAAAAGATGATTAGAAAATTAAATGACAATCCGGATGAAATAATCTGGATTGACTTTGAGTAAGGGAGGAAGGGATGGAACTTACATATAAATTTTTAATTGGCGAAGAAAAGGTTTATCCCGGTGCTTTAAGTTGCCGCGGGTGTGGGTGGTCGTTATTGGTAAGGCACATAGCAAGTATATTAGGGGAAAACACGGTTTATGTTGTGCCCGCTTCCTGCTACTCTATCATTTCAGGCCCTTACGGGTACAACCATGTTAAAGGAAGTACTGTACATACTGTGTTTGCCGCAGCCCCAGCAACAGCAACGGGAATCAGGGCTGCATTAGACAGACAGGGGAACAAAGATGCTCATGTTGTTGTGCTTGCGGGAGACGGCGGAACATTTGACATAGGGCTTCAATCACTTTCAGGTGCGGCATCAAGAGGGGAAAACATAATCTATGTCTGCAATAATAACGGCGCATATATGAACACAGGTATTCAGACAAGTACCGCAACCCCTTACGGTGCTGTAACAACAACAAACCCCAACCCAAACTACAAAAAAACCTGGCCTAAAGATTTAATGGGGATAATAACCTCACATAATATCCCCTATGCCGCTACAGTTTCATTGGCATATATGCAGGATTTTAGAAGAAAGGTTGAAAAAGCCAAAAACACAAAAGGATTTAGGTTTCTTATGATTGACGGGCCCTGCCCTCCCGGACACAAAACAGACCCGTCTCAATCAATATCAATAGCAAGACTTGCCGTTGAAACAAAACTCTTCCCCTTATTTGAGGTTGAACACCACAGGGTTAAAATAAACTACTATCCTAAAAAAGATATACCTGCCGCAGAATGCTTGAAATTACAGGGAAGGTTCAGGCATTTGTTTAAAGAAGGGGCGGAAGAAGCATTGAAAGAGATACAGGCACAGGTTGATTCAAACTGGCAAAGGCTTTTAAAACTTGAAGAGATAAGTTATCAGTTTTAAAGAATACCGAAAGATAAATTAAAAGCCCGGTTTAACCGGGCTTTTTTATTTTTTTAATTTTTTAGGGCACCTTAAATGGTGCCCGGGGCCGGACTCGAACCGGCACGG
>WFPG01000006.1 GCA_015487755.1 Acidobacteriota bacterium | reverse complement strand
GGTATAATCAATTGAATAAAAAGTTTAAAAGAGGGTGTTATGGAGATTTTACCGTATAAAAGAAATACAGTCCAGCTTGTGCCGATAGGCGGTTTAGGTGAATTCGGAATGAATTCCATGTTTTTGAGGGTAAACGATGCGGGAATAATAATTGACGCAGGGGCTATGTTTCCCGATTTTGACCAGCCGGGTATTGATGTGGTAATACCTGATTACAGTTTTCTTGACGAACACGGAATAAAGGATTTGATTAAAGCGATTGTAATTACCCATGCCCATGAAGACCACATAGGGGCAATCCCTTTCCTGTGCCAGGATCTGGGTAAGGATATAGATGTTTACGGCACAAAACTTACAATAGGGTTTATAAAAAAGAAGTTGGAAGAGCATAGGTTTGAGCACAAAATAAACCTTCATGTTATAAATGCAGGCGAAAGTATCAGGTTTAACGAAATTAAAGTGAATTTTATTCAGGTTACCCACAGTATTGTGGACAGCCTTGCTTTATTTATTGAAACCCCTTTTGGAAATGTTTTTCATACGGGAGATTTTAAGATTGACAAAACCCCTATTGACAACAGGCATTTTGATTTTGCAGGTTTTGCCAGAGCCGGGGTGAAAGGGGTGGATTTATTGCTTGCCGATTCGACAAATGTTGAAAGAAAAGGCTATACCCTTTCTGAAAAGGTTGTGGGAGAAAGCCTTGAAAAGATTATCTCAAAAGCGGAATCAAAGGTTTTAGTTGCCTGTTTCTCTTCCCATATACACAGGGTTCAGCAGGTTTTAAGTGTAGCAAGAAGGCTTAATAGAAAGGTTGCCCTTGTAGGCACAAGCCTTGTAAACGCGTTTAATGTTGCAAAAGGTTTAGGCTATTTAAAAATCCCCCCTGATGTTTTAATAAACGACAGGGATATACCTGAAATCCCCCCTCACAGGCTAATTATAATTACAACAGGCTCTCAAGGTGAGCCTATGAGCGCACTTTCAAGGATTGTTAGAAACGAGCATAAAAGGATAAAGGTTGAAGAGGGGGATACTGTTATAATTTCCGCTAAAACAATACCGGGAAACGAAAAGCCTGTTTTAAAGATAATAAACACATTGTACAGAAAGGGAGCCGAGGTTTTTTACGAAGAGGTATCCGAAGTCCATGTTTCAGGCCATGCCTCAAAGGAAGAGTTGAAGATGGTTTTTTCAATGCTGAAACCTCGATATTTTATCCCTGTTCACGGTGAAATGAAACAATTGCATCATCATATGCTTTTAGCAAAAGAAATGGGTTTGCACAGGCGTGATATAAGGATTATAGAAGACGGAGATGTAATTGAGCTTTCTAAAAAAGGGTTAAGGTATGTAGGCAAAATTCAAATAGGAAAGAAATTGATTGAGGGAAGCGGGTTTGACGAGGTTGAAGAGATTGCGTTAAAAGACAGGAGAAGGATGGCGGAAGACGGGATAATAATAGTCGCCATGGTTGTTGACGGTAAAACATCAAACCTTATAGGAGATGTTGAGATAATAACCAGAGGGTTTATACTTCTTTCAGACAGTGAAAATGAGAAACAGATAAATGAAATGAAGGAGATAGTCAAAGACAGGTTTTATTCGCTTGAGCAGGCAATGAGGGTTGATTGGGAGTACACAAGGCCTCATATCCGTTCTGCTTTGAAAAAGTATATTAAAAAAAGATTTAATGCATTTCCTGTAATTTTACCTATAATTTTAACGGTATAGTATAATTTACCTGAAAACGATAAAAGGAGAAAGCATGGATAACCCGGTATATAAAAGAATTTTATTAAAAATGAGCGGCGAGGTTTTAGAAGGAAACCAGGGTTTCGGCATTGACCCCTCTGTTGTTAAAAGGCTTGCGAAAGAGATTGTAGAGGTTCACAAATTGGGGGTTGAAATAGGTATTGTTATAGGCGGGGGAAATATTTTCCGTGGCGTATCGGGAAGCAAGCAAGGGCTTGACAGGGTTACAGGCGATTATATGGGAATGCTTGCCACATTAATTAACTGCCTTTCTCTACAGGATGCAATTGAAAAAGAAGGTGTATCTACAAGGGTTATGTCCGCTATAGAGGTAAAAGAGGTTGCAGAGCCTTTTATAAAAAGAAAAGCGGTAAGGCACCTTGAGAAGGGAAGAATAGTGATTTTCGGGGCAGGCACAGGAAATCCCTTTTTTACGACAGACACGGCGGCTGCTTTAAGGGCAATAGAGATAAATGCGCAAGTTTTGCTTAAAGCAACCAAAGTTGACGGGGTATATACGGCAGACCCTGCAAAAGTTAAAAGTGCCGAACTGTTAAAAGAAGTTGATTATATGACTGTTTTAAAACACGGCTTAAAGGTAATGGATTCCACCGCAATTTCTTTGAGTATGGACAACTCTCTTGATATAATAGTCTTTAACATTAAAAAAGAAGGTAATCTTTTAAGGGTTGTAAAAGGTGAAAAGATTGGAACAAAGGTAATAAAAGGAGGCGGTAATGATTAAAGATGTTTTGAAAGATGCTGAAAACCACATGAAAAAAACCGTTGAGGTTTTTAAGCATGAAATTGCTTCATTAAGGACTGGAAAGGCAAGCGCCACTCTTCTTGACGGTGTTCAGGTTGAGTATTACGGTACAAAGATGCCTTTAAACCAGATTGCCACCGTTTCTGCTCCCGATGCCACATTGATTGTTGTTACTCCTTACGATGTAACTGCTTTGCAGGCTATTGAAAAGGCGATTAGAGAGGCTGATTTAGGGCTAAACCCTTCAAATGACGGTAAAAAGATAATGGTTCCTGTTCCCCCTTTAACGGAAGAGAGAAGAAAAACCCTTGTTAAAAAATTACATGAGTATGCAGAGCAATGCAGGGTTGCAGTAAGAAACATTAGGAGAGATGCAAGGGATAAAGTTAAGCAAATGTTGAAAGACAAGGAAATATCAGAAGATGAAGAAAGAAGGGCTGAAGACGATATTCAGAAGTTAACCGATAAATATATTGAACTTATTGACGAAATATCGGATAAGAAGGAAGAAGATATAATGCATGTCTAAAAGGCTTTTGCTTTTCGGCATTTTGTTTTTTGCATTCTCAAATTCTTTTGCAAAGACGCCTATAATTGAGGATAGTGTTGTATTTACTTACGGTGACTGTGTTGTTACAGAAAGTGATTTAAAGGCTTTTGCATACATTTTGAATATTGATTTTAAT
>WFPG01000005.1 GCA_015487755.1 Acidobacteriota bacterium | reverse complement strand
GAGACAGGGTCTTCGTCTTCTTCTATCTTGTTTTCAGATAAGGCTAATCCTGTTTTTAGTTCCATAAGAACGAATACCCTTTTGTCTTTTAAATGCAATGCAACAACTTTTCCGGTGCAAATTTCACCGTTTAACTTTTCAAGGACAATATCAACAGGGGAAAAACTATTTGAAGAAATTATATTTTTTATTTTATTGAGACTATTATTTGTAAAAATTTTCTTTAAATCCAGAACAACATCATCAAACCCTCTATCTTGACAATGTACAATGTCTTTATTTACTCCAAGGACATTTAGTTCGTTGTCCAGTAAAAAATAAACAATGTTATTTTTCAGCAAGTTTAAAAAACCGCCGTCTTCGGAAAAACCTGAATCAGAGTGCAATCCTTACACCTCAAATTAAATTTTTCACTAATAATATAATATATTGATACTCTAATATGCAACTAATTTTTACATTTTTTGTTAAAATTTATTTAAGAAATTAGATTTTTGTGTCTAAATTTATATCTCTTACACAATCGGGAATGTCCGAATTGTCTTCAAGTTTTGTCAACACTTCGTTACCGTTTTCAAGGATTGCGATTGTGTTTTCAAATTGGGCGGACAATTTTTTATCTGCAGTCACGACAGTCCAGCCGTCTCTCAAAGTCCTGCAAAACCTTGCACCTTGATTAAGAATAGGTTCAATGGTTATAACCATTCCAGGCTCCAATGTAATGCCTGTATTGGGCCTTCCGTAATGCAAGACTTCTGGGTCTTCGTGCAACTGCCTTCCTACCCCGTGCCCTATGTATTCCCTTACAACAGAATAACCCATTGACTCTGCAAAGGATTGAATAGCGTGCCCGATATCCCCTAACTTTTTCCCCGGTTTAGCCTGCTCAATTCCAAGAAGCATTGCTTTATAAACAGTCCTTACAAGCCTTAAAGCCTCTTTAGAGGTTTTGCCGCCTACAACAAAAGTCCTTGTTGCATCACCGTGAAAGCCGTTTTTAAAAACCCCGACATCAATTGAGATAATGTCTCCCTTTTTTAACTTATACTTTGAAGGCACACCGTGAACTACCTGATTGTTTACCGAGGTGCAAAGGGTATGCCTGAAGCCTCTGTAGCCTTTAAAAGAGGGGACTGCGCCGTTTTTTCTTATAAAGTCTTCGGCTATTCTGTCAAGTTCCCTTGTGGTTATACCCGGCTCAACAAACTGTTTCAAATGGGCAAAAACCATTGCGGTTAACCTGCCCGATTCTCTCATTAAATCTATTTCTTCTTTTGTTTTAAAGCGTATCAAGTTTTTCCTCCGTTTCCTCAATTTCAGGGATTCTGTTAAGTTTATCCCTTAAATTTTCCCTTACACTTTCAAGCATATCCGCTTTTAGCCTTAATGTAAAGGAAACACCGTCGTTTGAGTATTCTTCGTTAACGATTTTTACCCCACCTAACCTTGTTAGGTGATAAACATAGTTGACCTCATTGAAATTAACGGGAATTTTAACTGTTTTAATATTCTCAAGGTAAATTTTGTCAACGGATTCAATCACCTTTTTTGCACTGTCGGTGTATGCCTTTATCAATCCACCTACCCCCAACTTTGTTCCGCCGAAATACCTTGTAACAACAACAAGAACATTGAATAAACTATCCCCTTTAATTGCCGCCATTATAGGCTTTCCCGCAGTGTTGGAAGGCTCTCCGTCGTCCGAATACCTTTCAATGTCCGGATAAATCCTGTAAGCAAAACAGTTATGGGTAGCATCATAGTATTGTTTTCTAATTTTTTCAAGTGTGTCTTCCGCCTCTTTTCTTGTCTTAACGGGAAACAGAGAGGCTATAAACTTAGAGCCTTTTACCGTTATTGATTGTTTACCTTCTTCAACAGGCACTTTAACCTTTTCCATTGTACTCTTCCATTTTTTTTCTTACCTTTTCGCCGAGTGTTTCAGAGTGCTCCGCTAAAAATGCCATTATTTTTTTCATATCTTCCCATACAAGTTTTTTTGCGGAAGGGTTTCTTAAAAGGTATGAAGGGTGATAGGTCGGCATTACCTTTATTCCCTTGTATTCCCCAAACTTCCCCCTTAATCTTGAAATTGCTTCTGTTGTCATAAGTATTGTCTTTGTGGATATCCTTCCCAGAGTGCAAATCACTTTGGGCTTAATCATCTCAATCTGCTTTTCTATAAAATGCCAGCAGGCGGCAATTTCTTCAGGCTCAGGGTCTCTGTTAAAAGGCGGCCTGCACTTTATAACATTTGCAATGTAAACATCGCTTCTTTCAAGCCCCATAGCGTTTATTATTTTTGTCAGCAATTGCCCTGCCCTTCCGACAAAAGGCCTGCCCTGTTTGTCTTCGTCTCCCCCGGGGGCTTCCCCTATAAACATCAAATCGGTGTAAGGGTTTCCCTCTCCGAAAACGCTGTTCAGCCTTTTCTGGTGCAGGGGGCATACCTTACAGTTTGCAACCTGTAATGCCATTTTCTTAAAAACAGTTTCAACACTCTCCTGTGTTTTTTCAACAGGTTTTGACACTTTGAGGGACACTTTCGGGAATTCTTCAATCCCTAAATCTTTTAAAAACTTTAAATACTCAATAAGGTGATTATCCATTAAAAAATTCCCTGGCCACTATCTCTGCAATTCTTTCGGCAGTTTCAGGCTTTGAAAGGGAAAATTCCTCTTTCCTTCCGTCTTTGAAAATAAAATACCCGCTTAAATTCCTGTCACCGAACCCTTTGTTTTCCCCTACAGTGTTTGCAACTATTAAATCTGCATTCTTCCTTTTAAGTTTATCTTCTCCGTTTTCAAGCAAATTGTCTGTTTCTGCCGCAAAGCCGATAAGAACCTGATGTTTTTTTGTTTTGCCTAAAGTTTCAAGTATGTCAATGGTTTTTTCAAGTTCTAAAGTTAAGTTTGATTTTTTCTTTATCTTTTTTGAAGAGTAGTTTTTAACCTTAAAGTCTGAAACAGCGGCAGCCATAATGACAATATCCGACTCGTCAAATTTCACCGCAACCTCTCTGTACATCTCTTCCACTGTTTTTACCTCAATCACATCTGCATAGGCAGGGTATCTTGCGGTGTGGTTGCCTGTAATAACGGTAACTTTAGCGCCTAAAAAAGAAAACATTTTTGCAAGTTCTTTACCCATTGTCCCGCTTGAGCGGTTTGTTATCACCCTGACAGAGTCAATAGGCTCAACAGTGCCCCCGGAAGTGATTAAAACCTTTTTCCCGGCAAGCGGGTCTTTGGGCTTTGGTTTCGGCTTGTCCTCTTCAAGCAAATTTATAGTAATAAACTGCTTAAAGGTTTCAGAGTCTTTTATGTGTAAAAACAGTTCAATATAATCGGCAATAGTTTCAATATCAGGAAGCCTACCCTTTCCCTCATATCCGCAGGCAAGGTAGCCTTCTTCAGGGGATACCACATAACAGCCGTCTTCTTGTAATTGAAACAAATTCCTTTTAGTTGCACTGTGCTCGTACATATTTGCGTTCATTGAGGGAAAAATCAATGTCTTTCCCTTAAATGCAAGGTAGCAGGTTGTAAGGAAATCGTCCGCTATGCCGTTTGCAAGTTTGCCTATTATATTTGCGGTAGCGGGAACAATTGCAAAAACCTTTTTGTCTTCAACCGCTTTTATGTGGGAAAGAAGCCTTCCCTCTTCAAACACCTCAATGTAAGGCTTTTTGCCTGTAATAGCCTCAAATAAATTAGGTGATAAAAAATTAACGGTGTTTTTAGTCAACACCGTTTCAATATTTTTGTATCCCCTTTTTTGTAATTCCCTGATAACTTCTATAGATTTGTAGCAGGCAATTCCGCTTGAAACCCCGATAAGTATGCCTGCACTATAATCTATAAAACTCATATCATTCTTTTACTTCAATATCGTCAACGATAGAATCAAGGTCTTCCGCTGAAAATTCTTCTTCCTCGTGCTCTTTTTCAATCAACTTAATCTCAAACTTACCCTGCTTTAACTCTTCAAGGGCAATAAAAGTAGGTTTGTTAATAGGCGCTTTAACCTTAGGCTTTGCACCTTTTCTCAATTGCTCTACCCTTTCCCCGGCAACTAAAATAAGCCTGAAAGGGTTTTCCAGAACCTTTTTAAGTGTTTCTTCTGCAGTCATTTATTCCTCCGCAAAGTGTTTGTAAATTTCTTCCTCGTTCACAAGCCTCTTAACCTTATGTCTTTCAGAAAAAATTATTGATTTTAAAGAAGATAATGCTTCTTCAAGTATGTCGTTAACTACGACATAGTCAAAATACCTTAAATATTTTATCTCATTTTTAGCGGTAATCAATCTTTTTTCTATCTCTTCCATACTGTCCCTCCCCCTGTCTATAAGCCTTTTCTTCAATTCCTCAATAGAGGGTGGGATAATAAAAATAGAGGTAAAATCAAGGTTCCCCTTTTCCATAATCTGGTATGCGCCCTGAACATCTATGTCCATTATCACATCTTTTCCCTGCTCAATCCTTGAGTAAACCTGCTTTTTTGCTGTTCCGTAATAGAATTTGTCAAATACCCTTGCATACTCAATAAATTCATTGCTTTCTATCATTTTTTCAAACTCTTTTTCAGAAACAAAGAAGTAATCTTTCCCGTTTACCTCTCCCTTTCTCGGCTCTCTTGTTGTGTAAGATATTGAATACTCAAGGTTTTCCACCTGTTCAAGGAGAAGTTTAATTAAAGTGCTTTTGCCGCTTCCAGAAGGGGCGGAAATTATAAACAATTCTCCCTTGTGTTTCAGGTTAATTTTCATTTTCTATCCTTTCAATTATAGTTTCAGGCAGGTGCGAAGAAAGAAAAAGCACCCCGTTATCAAGAAGAACAAAACTCCTTGTAGGCTTGCCAGAAGTTGTGTCAATAAGCAACCCTTCTTTCTTTTTTGTTTCTTTTAACTTTCTCATAGGGGAAGAGCCTGGCTTTAAAACGGCAACAACCCTTTTTCTGTCAATG
>WFPG01000004.1 GCA_015487755.1 Acidobacteriota bacterium | reverse complement strand
ATTAAATCTATAATATTATTTCCCACAGACGAATAGGAATGCTCAACCTTTGTATACTGATAACCCTTTTCTTTGTAGATGTCTATTATAGCCTTTTTTATCTTTGCTATTTCTTCATAATCTAACTGGCTGTTTTTCCTTAAAACTATTCCTTTTTCTTTAAGTTTATCAAGAAGGGCATTGGGGCCTACCGCATGGTTTCCAAGGAATTGGTAATCTTTTACTATAGGCCTTTCTTTAACTGCAAAGATAACAATCTTCCCCTTTTTGCCGTCTTCAAGGTCAACCTTTATATCGGAAAAAACCTTTAAATTCCAGAGCCTCATTATATCTTTGGAAATTTTATCAAGGTCTAATTCCTCACCTTCCTGGCTCTGAATTCTATACATTATAGATTGAGTGGAAATCCTCACATTTCCGACAACCTTGATTTTCTCAATTATTTCCGCCTGAACTGTCAAAGAACAAAAAACAAGAAAAATAATAACCAATTTTCGGATTTTTAACATTTAACCTCCACACCCTTCCCCTTTTTCTTTATTACAATGGCATTGTCCTGAACATCTATTATGTATGTGCCTTCGCTGTCTTTATAATTTTCTATAATTGCATCTGAAAGTTTGTCTTGAACATATTCCTGAACCGCTCTCTTTAAAGGCCTTGCACCGTAATTTAAATCCTTACAAGCCACATCAACAATCCAGTCAATAGCTTTTTCAGTGAGTTTAACCTGAATACTTTTTTCTCTCAAAAATTCGTTTAAATCGTTTATTAAAATGTAAACAATCTTCTTCAAATCGTCTTTGCTTAACGGGTTAAATACAATAATTTCGTCAACCCTGTTTAAAAATTCAGGTGTAAAAAACCTTTTTACCTCTCTCATAATATCGGATTTTTTATCCTTAGGCCTTAAATTGTCTTCTTTAACCTTAAACCCGGGGTGGTTACCGTGGTGAATAAGCCTTGAACCTACATTGGAAGTCATAATAATTATGGTATTAGAAAAATCAATCACCTCACCGAATGCGTCTGTAACCCTTCCGTCGTCAAATATCTGCAAAAGTATGTTAATTAAATCAGGGTGTGCCTTTTCAATCTCGTCAAGCAGTATAACTGAATACGGCTGCTTTTTTACCGCTTCGGTTAATTGTCCCCCCTCTTCATAGCCTACATAACCCGGAGGGGCACCTATTAGCCTTGAAACTGAATGCTTTTCCATAAACTCCGACATATCAAACCTGATTAGAGACTGTTCGCTTCTAAACAGGTAAACGGCAAGTTGTTTTGATAACTCTGTTTTACCTACCCCCGTTGGCCCTAAAAACATAAAAACACCTGAAGGCCTATTTGGGGAGGACATACCTAACCTTGCCCTTTTTATAGCCTTAACAAGGGTTTCTATTGCTTTGTTCTGGCCTACTATTCTTGAGTAAAGGTAATCTTTAAGGTTTAAAAGCCTCTCCCTTTCTCCCTCTGTAATTGAAGAAACGGGAATGCCAGTCCAATTAGCGACAGCCTCTTCTATATGTTTAGGCTCTACTTTAGGCCTTTCCTCTACCTCTTTTATTGTCTTTCCACTCTCTTCAAGGCTTTTTAGAAAATCAATCTTAACTTTAGCACCTGCTTCGTCAATTAAATCTATGGATTTATCAGGTTGCATTCTACCTGTAATAAATCTATCAGATAAAACCACTGCTTTTTTTAAAGCTTCATATGTGTATTCAACCCCATGGAATTCTTCATACCTGTCTTTAATCTCTCGCAAAATATGAAGGGTTTCCTCAAAGTCAGGCTGGGAAACCTTTACAACCTGAAACCTTCTCATCAATGATTTATCTTTTTCTATATGCTTTGAGAATTCTTTATGGGTGGTTGCCCCAATGCACTGCAATTCTCCTCTTGCAAGAGAGGGTTTGAGCATATTTGCAGCGTCAAGTGAGCCTTCTGCCGAGCCTGCCCCTACTATTGTATGAAATTCGTCTATAAATAGTATTGCCTTTTCTTTTACCGCTTCCTTTAAAATATCCCTTAACCTTTCCTCAAATTGGCCTCTGTATTTGGTGCCTGCAACTATGCTTGCAAGGTCAAGGGCAAAAATTGCCCTGTTTTTCAAACTTTCAGGAACATTACCGTCAACAATCCTCTGCGCAAGCCCTTCCACAATTGCCGTTTTGCCTACTCCCGCATCCCCTAAAAGAAGAGGGTTATTCTTCCTTCTCCTTGACAGAATGTGAATTATCCTCTGTATTTCCACTTCCCTTCCCACACATTTGTCAAGTTTCCCCTGTTTTGCAAGCAAGGTTAACTCTTTGCCGAATTTTGAAAGGTTTGGAAACCGCTCTTCAATATCCTCTTCTTCCTCAACATCAGAGAAAAAGTCAATGTCTTTGTTTAACTCGTCTGTAAGAAAGTTTCTCGCCTCAATAACGCTTCTTAACCCCGCATTCCTTAAAACAGTAACAGCAGAGGATGAAGGAAAATGCAGTATTGCAAGGAATATATGCTCAACATCAACCTTGTCGCTTTCAAATGCAAATGACTCACGAATAGCCTGTTTAAGCATATTCTGAACAGTTTCGGTTAGGGGAATTTCACCGCCGAAGCCTGCCCTTCCTAATTTCACGCACATTACATCTATCTCTTTCCTTAAAAGGATTGTATCAACTTTGCAGTATTTAAGACAGGACATTACAAGGGAGTCTTCTTCCATTAAAACCCCGTGAAGAAGGTGAACTGAATCAACAAAGGGGTTTTGAAATTGCCCTGCTTTGTTTCTCGCAAAAAATAAGACCCTGCGAGCCCTGTCGGTAAAATTTTCAAACATCGGTACACTCCAGCGTTTCCATAGAAAAGATTTTATCACATCTTCCCGCTATTTCCATATTATGAGTAACAATAATACAACTTAAATTATAAGCCTCTTTTAATTGAAAAACATAGTCCATAACCATATTCCCCGTTTTAGGGTCAAGGTTTCCAGTCGGCTCGTCCATAAGCAATAAATCCGGGTTATTTACAATAGCCCTCGCTACAGCTACCCTTTGCTGTTCACCGCCTGAAAGCATTGATGGGTAATGCTCAAGCCTTTCACCTAACCCTACCGCTTCCGCCAACTTTTTAGCCTTTTCAAAGCCTTTATCAAATCCTTCACCGCTTATCAAATAAGGCATTGCAATATTCTCAACTACAGTAAATTCAGGCAAAAGGTGGTGAAATTGGAAAACAAACCCGAGGTGTTTATTCCTGAAAACGCTTTTTTCGTCCTCACTTAAAGACGAATACCTTACACCGTTTAGTTCTATTTCCCCGCTATCGGGGGTATCAAGCAGCCCGACAATGTTTAAAAGGGTGCTTTTCCCTACTCCCGAAACCCCTGTAATTGCAAGGAATTCCCCTTTATTTAATTCAAAAGATAAATTGTCAAACACCCTTAATATCTTTTGCCCTGTTTTATAACTTTTTGAAACAGATTCTACTTTCAAAAGTTTACTCATACCTAACCGCCTTTGCAGGGTCAAGTTCCGCAGCTTTTTTTGCCGGGTATATTGTAGCAAGGTAAGTAATCAAAACAGTACAGAGAAAAACAAGGCTAACATCTATCCACCTTACTTCAAAGGGGATAAAAGATAGAAAATCGTAAACATCGGGGGGAAGTTTAATCAACTGATACTTATTCCCCAGGTATGCGGTAATTAATCCCAAAGAACACCCAATAAAAGAGCCTGCAAAACCTATTACAACCCCTTGAAACCTGAATATTCTTGTTATCTGCCTGTTTTTCATTCCCATTGCCTTTAAAATTCCTATGTCTTTTCTCTTTTCCATTACAAGAAGTATCAGCGAGGATGTTATATTTAAAGCGGCAACAAGAACTATAAGCCCTATAATCAGGGAAACAATAATCTTTTCAATCTTTATGGCTGCAAAGAGTTTTTTATTTGTTTCCCTTAAATCAATTATAAAGTACTTTGGCTTTAAAACCTTTTTCAACTCTTTTTTAAATTTGTCAATGCTGTCAATTGAGGAGCACCTGAATTGAACAAAATCAACCTTTCCATTCATGTTTAAAACACTTTGAATATTTTTAAGATTAACAAAAACCCAGTTTTTGTCATACTCGTATATTCCGCTTGAAAATACACCGCAAACAGTGTAAGCCCTTATTCTCGGCATAATCCCAAGAGGGGTTTGTGTAGGCTTGAAAAACAAAATTGTAACCTTATCCCCGATTGCAAGCCCCTGCCTTTTGGCAAGTTCGTTTCCTATAACAATCCCGTTGTAAGGAATACTGTTTAAATCCACAGATTTAAGTATCGTTGTGACCCTTTTCTCATCTTTTAATTTTATCCCTTTCACAACAACAGGCTTTGACTCTTCGGACATCCCCCCTCTCAATAGCCCCTGGGTCAAAACGGCATAAGCCCCTGCTTTGAAATAATGCAATTTTGACGCATTTTTAATAATATCTTCCGCTTCCTGAACAGTCATTGTGTCTTCAAGGCTGTGTACCGAAAGGTGCGAGTTTGCGTCAAGTAGGTTTTCCTTCATTTTATTGTGAAAGCCTGTCATCAGGGAAAGGGCTATAACAAGGGAAAAAGTGCCTATAATAATCCCTAAAACGGAAATTATTGTAATAATCCCTATAAAAGTCTGGTGCCTCTTTGCTTTAAGGTATCTTAAAGCAATAAATGTTTCAACTTTCATTATTTTTATTTACTTTTCCTCTTTTTTAGGCCTCATATAAGGAAATAGAATAACATCCCTGATTGAAGGTGAGTTGGTAAAAATCATTACAAGCCTGTCAATACCAATACCCTCACCGCCTGTAGGAGGCATTCCGTGTTCCATTGCAACAAGAAAGTCTTCGTCCATCATCTGTGCCTCATCGTCTCCCTTTTCCCTTTCCTTTAACTGCATTTTAAACCTTTTCAATTGCTCATCAGGGTCGTTTAACTCACTATATGCATTTGCAAGTTCCATGCCTGCAATAAATAACTCAAACCTGTCAACAAACCTGTCATCCCCTTCAATTGTCTTTGTTAGCGGCGAGACCTCTATAGGATATTCAGTAATAAAGGTAGGCTGGATAAGTTTTTCTTCTGCAACAACTTCAAAAACTTCTGATAAAAGTTTACCGTAATTCAGTTTTTCCGCATCTTCTATCTCTAATCTCTTTGCTATTGGAAGCAGGGTTTCCTTTGAGTTCAAATCTTCGTACTTAATGTCCTTGCCGTACTCAACAATAGCCTCTCTCATTGTCATCTTTTTAAAAGGTGTTGAAAAATCTATCTCATAATCAAGGTATTTAACCTTTCTCGTTCCCAACACATTGTCGCATATTGTTGTAAACAACTCCTCGGTTATTCTCATCATATCCCTTAAATCAGCGTATGCTTCGTAAAACTCAATCATTGTAAATTCAGGGTTGTGTTGAGTATCCACCCCTTCGTTTCTAAAGTTTCTGTTTATCTCAAAAACCTTGTTAAACCCGCCAATAATAAGCCTTTTTAAATAAAGTTCAGGGGCTATTCTCAAATAAAGGTCAATATCAAGAGCATTGTGGTGGGTAATAAAAGGCCTTGCAGCCGCCCCGCCGGGAATTAACTGCATCATAGGTGTTTCAACCTCAATATAGCCCCTTGATTCAAAAAACTTTCTTATCTCTGATATTATTCTGCTTCTTAAAACAAAAGTTTTTCTAACCTCAGGGTTTGATAGCAAGTCAAGGTATCTCAGCCTGTACCTTAACTCCTTATCCTGCAAACCGTGCCACTTTTCAGGCAAGGGCCTTATTGCTTTTGCAAGAAAGGTATAACTTTCAACATTGACTGTTAATTCATTTGTTTTAGTCCTGAATAAAACCCCTTCAACCCCTATAAAATCGCCCACTTCTATCTTTTTCAGCAATTTATATTTATCTTTCCCAATTCTATCCTGGGCAAAAAACAGTTGAAGTTTGACCCCTTCGTCAAATATATGCATAAAGGTAACCTTGCCCATTACCCTTTTTGCGACAATCCTTCCACAGGTTTTCACCTTTTTATTTAACTCTTCCAATTGAGAGGCATCGTATTTTTCAAAAACCTCTTTAATCTGGGCAGGTGTAATATCGTATTCAAATTTTACGGGATACGGGTTTATCCCTGCGTCAATTAAAGCCTTTAAATTATTACGCCTGTTGGCAATGTACTCGTTTACCTGTTTTTCGTTTGTCATAGCAAACCTCTTCCTATAGTTAATTTAAACAAATTGCATTATAGG
>WFPG01000003.1 GCA_015487755.1 Acidobacteriota bacterium | reverse complement strand
GATGTGTATAAGAGACAGGTAGTTGATATTACAGAATTAGTCAACTTTCAAAATGAACTTGAAATAAAGGTAAGGGAAAGGACGGCAAAACTTGAAGAATTAAATGAAGAATTAAATGAGTTTGCTCAATCTTTAGTACATGATATAAAAGAACCGATAAGAACCATAAATAACTTCTCTGAACTTATTTTAAAAAACGAAGAAATATCCTCATCTTCTTTGAAAAAAAGTATTTCACTAATAAGTTCTGCATCCCGCAGCCTTGAAAAAATGATAAATGAACTTTTCGAGTATGCAAAATTAGGGAAAGAATCTTCTACAATGTCAAAAGTATCTTTAGACAGGGCAATGGACAATGTGCTCAAAATGCTTCATACTATGATAAAAGAAACGGAAACGGAAATTTCAATTCCCGATGAGTTAGGAATGGTTTATGGAAACAACACACTAATAATAAGAGTTTTACAAAATATAATTGAAAACGCCATAAGATACAGAAAAGCAGGCGTTAAACCAAAAATTACCGTGACTTTTAAAAAGACACGCTCAACCCTAACTCTAACCATATCAGATAACGGCAAAGGAATTAAAAAAGAACATTTAAACAAAATATTCTTCCCATTCGTAAAAGTAGACAAAGAAAAAAGCGAAGGGTTGGGAATGGGGCTTGCTATAGTGAAGAAATCCATGGAAATAATGGGCGGCAAAGTTAAAATAAAATCAAAGTTAAATCAAGGCACTCAAGTTTCTTTAACATTCCGCATATAAAATTTTTCAAATAAAGTATATAATAGATTTAGAGGTACAATATGAAAAACGGCATTACCCTTGTTCATGTTGACAACAATCAAGCCGACATAGAGTATGTTAAACAACTGCTTAAAAAGCAGAACTATTTTAAAGTAAAAAAATTTTTCTCAATAAAAAAGTTTGAAGAATTAAAAGAAATTTTGAAAAAAGAAAAGGTTGATATTGTATTAACCGATTTAAACCTTGCAGGATTTACGGGAATAGATGTCCTTGATTATGTAAAAATGAAACATCCTAAAATTCCAGTAATTGTGTTAACAGGAACGGGAACTGAAGAGTTGGCGGTAGAGGCATTAAAAAAAGGTGCCGAAGAATACCTTACCAAAAAAAAGGTAAACTTTGAAAGGCTTCCTGAAAAAATAAACTCAATCCTTTACCAGAAAAGCCTTGAAGAAAGCCTTGAAGAAAGGGAAAAGTATTTAACAGCCCTTACAGATGCCCTTCCTGAAGCAATTTTGGACGTAAAATTGCCTGAAAGAACCATATCTTATGCTACAAGTGGAGTTAAAGATGTATTCGGCTACAAACCTGAAGAACTCATAGGCAAAACAACTGAATTGCTTTTCAAAGAAACAAGCCAGTACCAACTTTTAGGGGAACAAATTAAAGAAGCGGTAAAAAGAAAGGCAAAGTATGTGGCTTTTCAAACAATATTGAAAAAGAAAAATAACGAAACCTTTATTGCTGAAGTTATCTCTACTTTTATCTACAAAAAAACAGGAGAAGTTGAAAAAGTAATAGATATTATAAGGGATATAACTGAAGAATACGCAAGGGAAAAAGAATTGATCTTTGAGAGAAACAAGTTTCAATCCCTGTTTGAAACTTCCATTGATGCTATCTTTCTTTTAAATGAAAAAGGTATTTTTATTGACTGCAACAAAGCGGCGGAAAAATTGTTAGAGTGCAAAAAAGACGAAATTATTGGGAAAACCCCCATTTTCTTCTCTCCACGCAAACAACCTGACGGACAAACTTCAGAAAAAGCGGCAAAAGTAAGAATAGAAAATGCTTTAAACAATAAACCTCAAAAATTTGAATGGGTACACAAAACGACAAAGGGAAAAGAAATTTTTTGCAGTGTAAGTTTAAACGCTTTTAATTTAGGCAATTCAAAATATATAACCGCAATTGTTAGAGATATAACAAAAACTAAAAAACTTGAAAAAGAACTTAGAAACCATAACAGGCTATTAAGCCATATATTTGAGTTAAGCCCTGCAATAGTCTATATCTTAAACCCAAAGGACTTCTCGCTGGAATGGTACAGCGAAAATATGACAAAATTACTCGGTTATTCAAAGGATGAGATAAAAGACGGCAAAAAATGGTGGTATAAAAATGTTTTTGAGAAAGATATAAACAAAAAAGAAATAAAAATTTCTTCCATATTCAAGGATAAACATATAATAAGGGAATACAGGTTTTACAAGAAAAACCGTGAGTTAATATGGATAAGGGACGAGCTTGTTTTAATTGAAGACGAAAAGGGAAACCCGAAAGAAATAATAGGGGCATGGATTGAAATAACCGAATTAAAAGAAAAAGAAAAAGAAATTGAAGATAGAAAAAAACTGTTGGAAGCAATAACCGAAAATGCGGGGGAAGGAATAATCCTTTTAAACGAAAAAGGAAATATTGTTTTCTGGAACAAAGCCTGCGAACATATTTTCG
>WFPG01000002.1 GCA_015487755.1 Acidobacteriota bacterium | reverse complement strand
GTTTTATCTATGGCTGAACTTACCTTTTCAGCCATCTCAATCTGGGACTTTCTTTCGGAAAACCCCTCTATAAAATTAGAAAGCAGGCCTTTTTGTTGAAAAAAATCTCTCATTCATTATCTTGCAAATTTGAGACATAGTAAGCGAGCATTTCCAGTAATGCCCTGAAATCTGCACAAACGGTTTTTACATTATTGGGTACTGTAATTCTCGCAGGGGCAAAGTTCATTAACCCTTTTACCCCTGCATTAACAAAAGCGTCCGCAACCTGCTGGGCTGCCCTTGCAGGTACGGCAATAATTCCCATATCAACCTTTAATTCTTTTACCTTTTCTGGCAACTCTTTTATATGAAATATTGGAATTTTATTGTCCCCGAAAGTCCTGCCAACCTTCCTTGCATTGCTGTCAAACATAGCGACAATTCTAAAAGAGCCTTCATTAAATTTGGGGTAATGGGCAAGGGCTTTACCAAGATTTCCCGCACCGGCAATTGCCACATTGTAAACCCTTTGCAATCCCAAAATCATTTTGATTTTTTCAATTATTTCATCAACATTGTAGCCCACCCCTCTTTTCCCGAATGTGCCGAAATAAGAGAAATCTTTTCTAATTAAGTCCGAATTCAGGTTAAACCTTTCAGCCAACTCTTTTGATGAAACAAATTCATAGCCCTCTTCTTTCAACTGGATAAAACACCGTAAATAAAGGGTTAACCTTCTTGCAACAACCTCGGAAACACAGGAACAATGTTTTTTTAATTCCTTTTCATTCATATAAGCACCTTTGCTGCTAAAATTGCAAATTTGTTTATACCTTGCGGGAATATACCGAAATAAATAACCCCCACCGCACATAATACAAGAAGTGCCAGAGTAAGGAAACTAAAATTAAATTCCCTTTCTTCGGGGTTTTCCTTCATATACATAAAAACCACAACCTTTAAATAGTAATAAACTGAAACCAGTGAGCCTAAAATACCAACAAGTGCCAGAACATACTGCTCTTTTACTATTAAAGATTTAAAAACATAAAATTTGCCCACAAAACCTATTGTTGCAGGAATACCTGCAAGAGAAAACATAAATATGCTTAAAAGTATTCCAAAGAGAGGATATTTATATCCAATGCCCCTTAAATGATTGTATTCAACATAGTCATTGTCCCCTATCTTTAAAAGGGACAAACTTCCGAAAGCACCTATATTGATTAAAAGATATCCTGCAAGGTAAAAGAGAATTGAGGAAATACCTTCAATTGAAAAGGCAACTATAGCCATTAAAAGATAGCCTGCATGTGCAATTGAAGAGTAAGCAAGCATCCTTTTTACCGAATTTTGAACAAGTGCACCGAAATTACCTATTAAAACGGTTAAAATTGCAATAACAAACAATCCCTTTTCCCACAAGGCAAACATATCGGGGAAGGCAATGTATAGCACCTTAACAAGAATTACAATTGCAACCGCTTTCGGCGCAATTGACATAAAAGCAGTAACAGGCGTAGGTGCACCTTCATAAGCGTCCGGAGTCCACATGTGGAAGGGAGCGGCAGATGCTTTAAAGCCTATCCCCACCATTAAGAATAAAAGCCCTAACTTGAATAACTCGTCTCCCTTTTTAACAACCATTATGTCTTTAAAAACAACGCTTCCCGTTGCACCGTAAACAACTGCTATTCCGAAAAGGAAAAAGCCAGACGCAATTGAGCCTAAAATAAAGTATTTCAAAGCCCCTTCAACAGATGCCTCTTTATACCTTAAATAAGCCACAGTAGCGTAAAGGGGGATAGATGTCAATTCAAGCCCGATAAACAGGTTTATAAGGTTATTGGTGTTTATCATAACAAGCAAGCCTGTAATTGAAGCAAGAACAATTGCATAAAACTCAGGGTGTTTAAACTCCTCCGAATTGAAAAACCCTTCAGCAAGGACAAATGACGCTATACCGCATACTAAAACAAGTATTGAAATGTATATGTTAAAAGCGTTGTAATAGACCATCCCGTTCATATAATCAAGGCTTCTGTAAGTAACCTGAGAAAGCAATTTCACAAAATAGTAAAGGTCTGCAAAGAGGAATAGAGAAGCCATCACCCCTGCATAGTTTTTAACTTTGTCTTTTAAAACACCCATAAAAGAGAGGATTATTACTCCTCCCGTTAATATTAAAAAGGGCATTAGCATGAAGTAATTTATTGAAATATTCATTTTTTACCCCCTTCACTGTCAATCACCATACCAACCTGCTTTGCTTTAAACATATTCAAATAGTAATCAACCGACTTCTGCATTCTCTTAAAGAAAAAGTTTGGATAAATTCCTATCCAGAAAATCATAATTACAAGGGGAATAAGGTAAGCAATTTCCCTCGGCTTTAAATCCTCAAGTTTTTTGTTCTCTTCGGAAGGCTCAGTATTAAAGAAAACCCTCTGATACATCCATAGCATATAAACAGCACCTAAAATCACCCCTGACGCCGCAAATGCGGTGTAAACCCATGCATGCTGCCATGAGGATTTAAACGTGCCCAACAGTATTGAAAACTCACCGACAAAGCCGTTTGTAAGGGGTAATCCTATTGAAGATAAAGTTACTATCATAAAGAAAACCGCATAAACAGGCATAACCTTTGCTATCCCGCCGTACTCGGAAATTAACCTTGTATGTTTTCTCTCATAAACAATACCGACTAAAAGAAACAGTGCGCCTGTTGAAATACCGTGGTTAATCATCTGCAATATTCCGCCCTGCATTCCGTAAACTGTTAAGGCAAACAAACCTAACATAACATAGCCAAGGTGAGAAACAGACGAATAAGCAACAAGTTTCTTAATATCCTTTTGAACCATTGCAACCAGTGCGCCGTAAATTATGCCTATAATTGCAAGAACAATTATGTACGGTGCAAACTTAATCATTGCATCGGGGAATAAAGGCATTGCGAACCTTAAAAATCCGTAAGTTCCCAACTTCAACAAAACGCCTGCAAGTATTACAGAGCCAGCCGTCGGTGCTTCGGTATGCGCATCTGGCAACCATGTATGAAACGGGAAAACAGGAACCTTAATTGCAAATGCTATTGCAAAAGCGGCAAAAAGGTACAACTGCTCTTTTAAAGTAAATTTATAGGAGTAAACCTTGATTAAATCAAAGGTACCTGTAAGTTTGTAAATATAGATAATGCCTAAAAGCATTAACAGAGAGCCAGCCATTGTATAGATAAAAAACTTAATAGCGGCATAAATCCTTCTCTCTCCGCCCCATACCCCTATAATAAAGTACATAGGTATAAGCATTACTTCCCAGAATACATAGAATAGAAAAAGGTCAAGGGAAACGAGAGAGCCTAAAATTCCCACTTCAAGCAAAAACATGTGGATATAGAAGGATTTAACCTTCTTTGTTATCCCCGAATAGGTTGAAAGAAAGATTATAGGCATTAAGAAAGTGGTTAGCAGCACAATGAAAAGGCTTATCCCGTCTATCCCAATGAAATATGAAGAATTTAAAAAGTTTGTTGCAATCCACTTTGTCTTTTCAACAAATTGCAGTTTATAAACAGAGTAATCAAAGTTTAACAAAAGTTTAAGGGAAATTAGAAAATGGATAAGGGAAAAAACAATCCCGAATATTTTAATCCCCTTTTCCTGTTTAGAGGGGAAAAACAATAGAATTACAACCGCAACCAACGGGAAAAATGTAATCAAACTTAAAAAGTGATTCTCAAACATAACTACCCCTCACACTAAAAGAAAATCCAGAATAGTATCAGTATTCCGCCCAGCATTGTTAACGCATAAACCTTTACTGCACCGTTCTGGTATAGGGAGTAAATCTTGCCCACACACCTTGCAAGGCTTGCGGAAAGGTTTACAGCCCCGTCTATTATTACCGTATCAATAAACAACCAGCAAAACTCGCCTATCTTCTTAACAGGGTTAACAATTAAAGCAAAGTAAATCTCATCAACATAGTATTTGTTTAAAAGGATTGTATAGAAATAATTGAAAGTATTTGCAAGTTTTGAAGGAGCATCTGTCTTTCTTCCGTAAAGGAATTTTGCAAACAACCAGCCTACAATAGCAAGGCCTACCGAAACAAACATTAATGTCCATTCCATTGAAACATTGTGCATAAAGTGTATATTGCCAATATTCTCAACCATAGGCTCTAAATAGTGCTCAAGTAAATTCGGAAGGTGGAATATGTGAGGAAATCCCATCCATCCGCCTACAACGGAAAGAAAAGCAAGAGCCATTAAAGGCACTGTCATTACAGATGGGGATTCGTGTAACCCCTCTTCTTCCTCTTTGCATCCTCTGAAATCTCCTAAAAATGTAAGGTAAACAAGCCTGAACATATAGAAGGATGTCAATACTGCGGCAAAAGCGCCAATTGCCCATAAAATTTTATGGTTTGAAGCAAACGCTTTCCATAAGATTTCGTCCTTTGAGAAAAAGCCTGCAAAAGGCGGAAACCCGGCAATAGCCAGCGTTGCAATTAAGAATGTCCAGTATGTTTTAGGCATATACTTCTTTAATCCGCCCATATTCCTGATATCCTGCGGGTCTTTATCGTGAATCCCGGCATGGTGGTAAGCGTGGTGCATAGCGTGAATTACAGAGCCTGAGCCTAAAAACAGCAAGGCTTTAAAGAATGCGTGGGTAAGAATGTGGAAAAAGCCCGCAATAAAAGCACCTACCCCTAAAGCAAGGAACATATAGCCTAACTGGGATACCGTTGAGTAAGCAAGCACTTTCTTTATATCGTTTTGCACCGTGCCTATTGTTGCTGCAAACAGTGCTGTTAACCCTCCAACCCATGCTATTGTCAGCAGAGTAATCGGTGCAAGTTGAAAAAGGAAATTTAACTTTACAATCATGTAAACACCGGAAGTAACCATCGTTGCCGCATGAATAAGTGCGGATACGGGAGTTGGGCCTGCCATTGCGTCAGGCAGCCATACATATAGAGGGATTTGAGCAGACTTACCTGTTGCGCCTACAAAAAGCAGAATGGTTGCCAATGTAATAACACCGAAAGTGTGTTCGGGGGTAAGCCCGGCAGAGATAATCCCTTCCCTAATTTTTTCAAACTCTAAAGAGCCGAAAAGGGTAACTATCAAAAACATTCCCAGTATAAAACCGAAATCGCCTACACGGTTTACAATAAAAGCCTTTTTGCCTGCGTCTGATGCAACCTTTGTTGTGTAATAAAACCCTATAAGCAAGTATGAGCACAATCCAACCCCTTCCCAGCCTACAAACATAAGCAATAGGTTGTCTGCAAGCACAAGGGTAAGCATCATAAAAACAAAGAGATTAAGGTATGCAAAGTATCTCCAGTATCCCTCTTCTTCAGCCATATAGCCTATTGAGTAAACATGAATAAGGAAACTGACGCCTGCAACCATTAAAGTCATTGAGCCTGAAAGCCTGTCAAAAAGGTATGCAAAGTTTACATTAAAGTCTCCGTAAGAAATCCACGGAAACAGGATATTTTTAACCCCGTGTTCCGAAAGTTCGGGGTTACCGTTCATTTGAAAGAATATAACACAAGCCAGAAGGAATGACAGAAGAATTGCTCCGCTACCGACAATTCCTACAACTTTTTTAGGCAATTTTCTACCGAACAAACCGTTAATTAAAAAACCTATCAACGGAAAAACAGGGATTAACCATACATATCCAGTCATAACATCATCCCTTCAAAAGTTTTATTTCGTCAACTTCAATTGTTTCTCTCAACTTAAAGTAAGCAACCACCAACGCTAAACCTACGGCAGCCTCTGCCGCCGCAACGGCAAATATAAAAAACACAAATATCTGCCCGTCAACATTGCCCATAAACCTTGAAAATGCAACAAACAAAAGGTTTACGGAATTTAATATTAACTCAATACACATCAAGATTGTTATAATGTTTCTCCTGATTAAAATACCAACAATACCTATTGTAAACAAAACTGCGCTTAAAATTGCGTAATCCACCATTGCAACCATAGTTACACCCTCTTCTTTGAAAGGAATACTGCAGCCACCATAGCCGCAAGCAATAAGATTGATATTAACTCAAAGGGGACAAAATACTTGCCGAACATAACATCGGCTATGGTTTCAACATTATTTTTCATACCGCCTACCGCACTCATCTTTGTATAAGAAAGCAGTATCTTGCTTTTCAAAAAGGAAAGATAGATAAAAACGCCTATTATAATTCCGCCAACAACTGAAACAAAGGTTACAAACCTGTTTCTCCTGGAAGGCTCTTCCCTGTGCTGGTTTAAAAGCATTAAAACAAACAGGAATAAAACTATAATAGCCCCAGCATACACAACCAATTGCATTGCGGCAATAAAGGGGGCTGCAAGAGTAAGGTAGATTCCTGCAATAGCGGTAAAAGACAACAATAGATACAATCCGCTAACAATAGGCCTGTCTGACAGAATTACCATAACGGCGGCAAACACCGCAATAAAACTTAAAATCCAGAACGCCAACTGCATTTTATTCCCCACCTTCTCTTTTGGTTTTTATTAAATCTTCAATCCCGATAATGCCCGCTTCCCTTGATGTGTGAACAATCTCATAATGGTTTGTTAAAACAATAGCATCCTTCGGGCAAGCCTCTTCACAAAAGCCGCAATAAATACACCTGTGCAAATCTATTTGAAAAACCTTAGGTGCCTTTTCTTTCGGGTGCTCTTTATCAAAGTCTTCCAAGTCTTCCGGCTCAATGTAAATAGCGTCAGCCGGGCAGGCGGTTGCACAACAATAGCACGCAACACACTTTAAAGTGCCGTCAGGATGGGTATTCAACCTGTGCAACCCTCTGTACCACTCTGGAATATCCTCTTTTCTTCTATCAGGATACTCAATTGTGTACCTCTTTGACGGGGGAGTGAACAGTGTTTTGAAAAAGTGTGAAATTGTAATCCCCATTCCCTTTATAACTGCGGGAAGGTATATCTTATCCCACCATTTAAGTTTAACTTCTTTCTTCAACGCCATCTCTTACCCCCCGTATGCATAGAAAAGAGCAACAATTACAAGGTTAATCAACGACAACGGCAACATCATTTTCCACCCTAAACGCATCAACTGGTCATACCTGAACCTCGGCAATGTCCACCTTATCCAGATAAAAGTCCAGAGAACAAACAACAATTTTATAACAAAGGCTATAATTGAGCCTGCAACTGTTTTGTCAAGATAGGGAAAGTGCCATCCGCCTAAATAAAGCACCACAAAAAAGCCTGAAGCGGTAATCATATTGGCGTACTCTGCAAGGAAGAACATAGAGAACTTCATACTCATATACTCTGTGTGATAACCTATAATCTCAGACTCACCTTCCGCAAAGTCAAAGGGCAACCTGTTTGTTTCAGCAAACATTGAAACAAAGAAAACTATTGCCCCTAAAATCTGAGGGATAATATTCCACATCCCTGTTTGAGCCTCAATAATTTTATCAAGCCTTAAACTCCCTGTTGAAAGGACTACCCCTACGACAGCCAGTGTCATAGCAAGTTCATAAGAAATAACCTGAGCGGAAGCCCTCATTGCACCTAAAATTGACCACTTGTTGTTTGACGCCCAGCCGCCGACTATAATCCCGTAAACACCCATTCCTGCAAGGGCAAAGATGTACAAAACCCCTATATTTGTATCAGGGGGAAGTATACTTAAATAGTACTGCACCCCGTCTTTAACAAAAGGCTTTCCGAAAGGAATTGCCGCAAATGTCATTGTGGCAGGTATAAATGAGATGATAGGGGCTATTGTGTAAAGAACCCTGTCAACATGAAGAGGAAAAAGGTCTTCTTTAAAGAATAGTTTTAAACCGTCCGCAAGCGGCTGGCCTAAACCGAATATCCTTATCTTCCCGAAAAACGCAACCCTGTTAGGACCAACCCTGTCCTGGATAAAAGCGGCGCCCCTTCTTTCCGCCCATGTAGCAAGGGCAACCAAGGTTAACACTGCGACAAAAACAACAACCACCTTAAATACCATAAAAACCTGAGGATTCAACAAACCTTCCATCATAACTCAAACCCTTCTGTCCCTAACTTCTGGTAGTTAAGGTCTTTATCTAATTGTTCCTTAGCAAATTGTATAAAAACCTCTTCCTCGCTCTTAAAATCCATTCCAAGAAACTCCCATATAGGCTTTGCGCCGTACATATAGTCAAGCGCCTTATTTGAATGCTGAACAAAGTTTTTACCGTTAATATAGCAACCGTTTTCTTCCACAAAGATAGGTGCGGGAAGAACCATATTGGCATTTTTACCGAAATCAGTAAGCATAGGCTCAAAAACTACCGAAAAGGTAGCCCTCTTCAATACGCTTAAAATCCTCACCTCGCTCTTTGAGTGAACCTTTCCTACATTATGTAAGAACAACGCAAAATCGTAATCAATCTCTTCTATCTCGCTTACCTTTGGAAGTTTCATAAGTTTAAGCATTCTGTCGTTAGGTGATTTTTTCTCTTCAATAAAAAGAGCAGGCTCCGGCAAATCCTTTCTAAAAGAGGAAGGCCTAAAAACATCAAAGCCCCTCTCTCTTGCAAAAAGGTATGCCGCATAGTTTTCTTCAATTGAGTGTAAAGGCGAAAGAATCACAACACCTTTTCTAACATTTGCCTTTTCTTTTAAAACCTCAACCGCCTTTTCAAAATCAACTTCTTCACCATCTAAAACAGGAGCTTTAACCCTATTCTCTTTATCATTGTAAAGTTTGTAAGAGTACCTACCCTCGTCGCATATAAAGTATTGCCCTAACTTGCCGTTTTCTGCAGTGTGAATTCTTACTATTTCGTCGTCGTCCCCGTCTAACAACTGCTTTCTATTGGAAACATCAACATAGATATTGCACCCTGCCGCACAGCCCTGGCATATAGCCTTAACCTTTTTGGTAAACCAAACCCTCTTTTTAAACCTGAATTCATTTAAGCCAAGCGCACCGACAGGGCAAATGTCGGATATGTTTGAAGCAAATGGATTGTTATCAAGGCCTTCAGGGTCAACACAAACAATATGACTGTGAGAGCCTCTTTCAACAGTTGTCAATTCGTTGGTCTTTGTAATTTCCCTTAAAAACCTTACACACCTTGTACATAAAACACATCTGTTTGGGTTAAGGTAAATCTTTTTGCTTATCTTTTCAACTTTATGCCTTTCTTTGGGGAATTCATACCTTGACTTTTGCGCACTGTGCTCAAAGTAATAATCCTGAAGTTTGCATTCCCCTGATTTATCACAGATTGGGCAATCAACAGGGTGGTCAAGGAGTATAAACTCAAGAACGCCCTTTCTCGCCTCTTTTACCAACTCAGAATCTGTATAAATTTCCATACCGTCGGACACCCTTGTTGAGCATGCAGTCATAGGCTTCGGCATGCCCTTTACTTCAACAAGGCACATTCTGCAATTACCCGCAATAGACAGGGCGGGATGATAGCAGTAATGGGGAATTTCAATCCCTATCTCTTTTGCCGCTTCAAGGATTGTCTTGCCTTCTTCAACCTGATATTCTCTGTCGTTAATCTTTATACTAATCATATCCGCCACCTAAAATATGGGTATTTTATTTTCAACCATGCACTTTTTGTGCTCAATATGATACTCAAACTCTTCCCTGAAACGCTCAACTGCGGGCTTAACACACATAACTGCCGCATCTCCGAGAGGGCAAATTGTCCTGCCCATAATCTTGCCGCATATGTCTAAAATCAAATCAATATCACCTTTTTTACCTTCACCGTCTTCTATTCTCTTTAAAATCTTGTAAAGCCAAGCGGTGCCTTCCCTACACGGGGTACACTGGCCGCAGGATTCGTGAGCATAGAATTTGGCAAGCCTTGTGTAAGCCTCAACTATACATGTATCCTCACTCATAACAATTATTGCACCTGAGCCTAACATTGAGCCGACATTCTTCAAAGAGTCAAAATCCATAGGGATGTCAAGGTGCTCAGGGCCTAAAACAGGTGCAGAAGAACCGCCGGGGATTACCGCTTTAAGTTTTTTACCGCCTATTATCCCGCCTGCGTGCTCATATATTATCTCCCTTAAAGGGGTTCCCATAGGCAATTCAAAAACACCGGGATTGTTCACATGGCCGCTTACAGCGTATATTTTTGTGCCATTGTTTTTATCAGGCCCTATGGATAAAAACCAGTCTGAGCCTTTTTTAATTATGTCGGGAACACAGGCTATGGTTTCTACATTGTTAACCGTTGTAGGTTTTCCGAACAAACCGTACTGCGCCGGAAACGGCGGCTTTAACCTCGGCTGGCCTGTTTTTCCCTCGAGAGAGTTGATCAAGCCTGTTTCCTCACCGCATATGTAAGCACCTGCACCAAGGTGAATGTATAAATCAAAATCAAAGCCTGAATTTAGAATATTCTTTCCTAAAAACCCCTTTTCATAGGCTTCGTCAATTGCCTTTTGCAGAATCTTTGCGACAAACTCAAACTCGCCTCTAATATAGATGTAGCCTACCGTTGCGTCTATTGCGTATCCCCCTATAACCATTCCTTCAATCAATTGATGGGGGTTCTCGCTCATTATATACCTGTCTTTAAAGGTTCCGGGCTCTCCTTCGTCGGCATTGCAAACAAAGTATTTCTGCCCTTCCCCTTTCGGCATAAAACTCCATTTAAGCCCTGTAGGGAAACCTGCCCCGCCTCTACCTCTTAAATTTGAGCGTTTAACTTCGTTAACTATGTCGTCAGGCTGCATTGAAAGGGCTTTTTTCAACCCTTCATAACCGCCTAATTTAATGTAATTTTCAATATTACGCACTTCAGGGTCTAAAAGTTGCTTAAAGAGAACTATCTCAGACATCAAGCTCCCCCTTTCTGAGGGATTCTATTAAATCCTCAACCTTTTTTTCATCAAGATTTTCAAAGTAGGTTTCGTTTACCTGAATTACCGGGGCGGTACCGCATGAGCCGAGACACTCTACCTCGGTTAAAGTAAACATACCGTCTTCCGTTGTCTCTCCCGGTTTTATCCCAAGCAACTCTTCCAACTTGTCAACAAGTTTTCTTGCCCCTAAAAGCGAGCATGAAATATTTGTGCATACCTGAAGGTGATACTTGCCGACAGGCTTTTTGTTGTACATTGTATAAAAAGTGGCAACACTTAAAACATGTGCAACCGGTAAGTTAAGGGTTTGTGCCACAAGTTTTATTACATCCATGGAAACATAGCCGAATTTATCCTGCGCATAATGTAGAAAGGGCAAGGTGCAGGCCTGATTGTTAGGGTACTTTGCCCTGATTTCTTCAAGTTTTTTTACATCACTCTCATCAAATCTCAATGCCATCTCTTCCCCCTATCTGTCCAATTCGCCTGCAATTATGTTTAAACTTCCAAGTATAGCAACCGCATCCGCAATCATATGCCCTTTAACCTGCTCGTCAAAGGATGAGAAAATAGGGAAGCATGGAGGCCTTACCCTTATTCTATAAGGCCTTGCCTCTCCGTCTGAAACTATGTAAAAGCCTAATTCACCGTTAGCAGCCTCTGTTGCAGAATAAATTTCACCGGCAGGCGGTTTTACCCCTTCCATAACAAGTTTCATATGGCAAATCAAACCTTCAATTGTGTTGTAAACCTCTTCCTTTGGAGGTAAAGCAATCCTCGGGTCATCAACAATAATCGGGCCTTCGGGAAGGTTTTCTATAGCCTGCTCAAGGATTTTTACAGACTGCCTCATCTCTTCAACCCTAACAAGGTATCTGTCGTAAACATCGCCCCTTGTACCAATCGGCACTTCAAACTCGTAATTTTCGTATCCCAGATACGGCTGGACTTTTCTTAAATCCCATTCAACACCACATGCCCTTAAACAAGGCCCTGTATAACCGTAAGAGATTGCGTCTTCAGGTGAAAATTCGCCTATCCCTCTTGTTCTGTCGTACCATATTCTATTCCTTGTTAAAAGCGCTTCCAATTCGTCTACCGCTTTTGGAAATTCTTTAATAAACTGCCTTATCAATTCTATTGTTTTATCGTCTAAATCCCTTTTTACCCCGCCTATTCTCGTGTAAGAAGTTGTAAGCCTTCCCCCTGTCATTCTTTCAAAAATGTCGTAAATAAATTCTCTGTACTTAAACAGGTATAAAAAGGCGGAAAAAGCACCTATGTCAACAGCGTTAATGCCGACACAGACAATGTGGTCTGCTATTCTACCCAACTCACATGCAATTACCTCAATCACCTGTGCCCTCGGCGGGGATTGAATTCCAAGAAGTTTCTCAACCGCAAGGGTATAACCTACATTGTTGTTAATTGCAGAGGTGTAGTTCATTCTGTCTGTAAAGGGGATAAACTTCTGATAAGTCCTGTTTTCCCCTAATTTTTCAACTCCTCTGTGCAAATACCCAATCCTTGTCTCGCTCCCTACAATGGTCTCTCCCTCTAACTGAAGGATAATGTGCAACGTTCCGTGAGTAATCGGGTGGGAGGGACCCATGTTAACTATCATTCTGTCGGTTTTTATATCCAGTTCTTTCTTTATATTAGTCATGGCAGTGTAAATTATCTCCTTCCAGAGGATACTCTTTTCTTAAAGGATGGCCTTTAAAGCCTTCCCACATGAGAATCCTCTTTAAGTTTGGATGGTTCTTAAACTTCACACCAAACATGTCGTAAACCTCACGCTCATACCAGTTTGCTGTTTTGTAAAGAGAGGATACCGAATCAATTTCCGGCCAATCCTCTTTCATAGGCACTTTAACGATAAGCCTTAAAAGAGGCTCCATTGAAAGCATATTGTAGATTATTTCAAACCTGTACTCGCGGTGAGGGTAATGCACCGCCGTTAAATCAATCAGCATATTGAAACCGTTTTCTTTTAATAACTTTAAAACTTCAACTATTTTAGAAGGGTCTTTGAGAATTAGAAAAGTATCCCCTCTTAACCCCTCCTGAAACTCAATAGAATCAGCGAAGTATTTGGTCAGCAGGCTCATAATCTGTTTCATGGCTGATTTGCTCCAATCTTTTATAGAATTCTTCTATTCTTCTTTTTCTGTCAAGCAACGACTCACGCTCAACAAGTTTTTGAATTTCCATTAAGCCTTTGATAAATGCTTCAGGCCTCGGGGGACAACCGTTAACATAAACATCAACGGGAATAATTCTATCAATTCCCTGCTGAACTGCATACGACCTGAAAAAACCGCCTGAACATACGCAGGCACCTATGGCCATTACCCATTTAGGCTCAGCCATCTGTGCGTATATCTTTCTTAAAACAGGCACCATTTTTCTTGTAATAGTACCCATTACCATCATTAAATCGCTTTGTCTGGGGGAAAACCTCATAGCCTCCGCACCGAACCTTGAAAGGTCAAAGTGGGAAGCCTGAACCGCCATAAACTCTATCGCACAACAAGCGGTACCGAAAGGCATCGGCCATAGAGACCACTTTCTCGCCCAGTTAACCGCTTTTGAGAGCTGAGTGGTGAATATAGTATCACCTAAAGCCTTTTCTATTCCCATTCCAGCGCTCCTTTCCACCATACATAGAGATAACCTGCAAGAAGAACTATCAGGAAAAATACCATTTCAAGGAGAATAAATTTTCCTGTAGTAATATACCTCTTGTAAACAACCGCCCAGGGATACATAAAAGCAATTTCAACATCAAAGAGAATAAACAACATTGCAATTACAAAGTATTTTACCGAATACCTTCTCCTTGCGTCCGGCTGGACAAGGGGAGCACCGCACTCATATGTGTCAAGTTTCTTTTCGTGAGGCCTTTTTGGCCCTAAAAGGGCCGACAAGCCGACCATAATTAAGGCCGTGATTATAGAAAGGCCTAACAAAAGAACAATAGGCTTAAAAAGAACAACTTCCCCCATTTTTCCTTCCTTTACTGCCTGAATTTGCCGTACAATTTTTCGTAAGTTTTCAACGCTTTTTCAAGCTCCTTCTTATCGCTCTCATAACTTGCAGGATACCTTCCGGATTTTCTCTTGATTTCTTCGGCTTTTCTTATCCTGCCTTTTAATGTCATAATCCTGTTTGCAAGCTTTCTCTTATTCTCCTGTTCAATCTGTTTGTTTTTCTTTTCAATCTCAAGGTTCTTTTCAAATCTCGCAATTATATCCTGAGCCTCTTTTAACTTTTTCTTCAAATTTCTGTCATTGGGAAATTTTCTTAAACCTTCTTTAACAGTAGCAAGGGCAACCTTGCATTTGGAAAGGTTATTTTCATCTTTGCCGATCGCAAGCTGTGCGGTAGCAATAAAGTTGTATATCAAAGTATTGTTCATTTTCCCTTTTACTTTCAAAAGATATGGCAACGCCTTTTTATAATCTCTATTACCCATATAAGCAGAGCCTAACCCGAATATTACCTGGGTATCATTAGGATATTTTTTGTAAAGTTGGGTAAATAACTTAATTGCCGTTGAATACTGCCTTGCTCCAAGATAAGCATTAGCAAGGTTAAGATTTAACTTTTTGTCACCAGGGAAATACTTTAGTCCCTTGTTTGCAACATCAACAGCCTGCAAATAGTATTTTTTCTTAGCATTTGCATCTCTAACCCTTCTTGCCTTGTTAATTAAAGTGTCAGTTAAAATATAATATGTCGCTTTAGATTTCGGGTAGAGTCTCATTGATTTAGTAAAAGCTTTTATAGCACCGTCAAGGTTGTTGTTATGAATGTAAGCCATTCCAAGTTCAAACCATGCGGAAGGATTTTTGGGATTTATCCCGGTAGAATTCCTTAAATCTATTACAGCTTTAGAAGGGTTTTTTAACTTATTTTCACATTTTCCTTTAATGTAATAGAACAAAGCCTGATATTCGGCAGGAGATTGAGGAATATATTTGGAACACAATTTAATAGCCGCCCTGCATTTTCCTGATGCTGCCAGAACCTTTGCTTCAAGCACTTTAACCTTTGGAAGCTCTTCAACTTTTTTGTCAGATTTCATAGCGGCATTTTCTGCCATTCTCAGCATTTCTAATGCAGCCTTATAGTCTTTTAAACGATAATAACACATTGCTGCCATATAAGAAGGGAAATACCAGTAACTGTAGGTTTCCGCATCTGCCTGAAACTCACGCAGCGCCTGTTTAATCTTTCCCTGCTTGTAAAGCTTGTACCCTAACTTGTAGTCAGCTTTCACAAAATTGACGCTCAACAAAAACACAATTGCAAGAATAACTGTTTTTCTCATAACAACTCCTAACTATTTTATTTAGTAGATTTTGATTTCAAAATTTCTTTAAACTCCATAGATAATTTCTTGGAAAATTCCTTTCCTTCCACTTCCGCAAGAGTGAACAATATATTGTTTGCAAAATTTATAACAACTTTTTTTTCCGTAGGTGTTTGTTTTAACTTGTTAACAGACTTCAAGAATTCAGTTTCAATCTTGTCAGAAAACCCCGGAACAGAAACTGTAAATTTTCTTGCAGCCTCTTTAAGGGCAAGCATTTTTCTGTACAAAGGGGATTTTTCAAGGAAATCTATATTTGACTCGTCTTTGCTTTCAAAAATAGCACTTTTTAGCTCATACGGGAATTTTGAAAGCATTACGAGATTATTGACAATTAAACCGTATATAAGTTTAGCAGCAACAAAAGGTGTTAAGCCGCTTTTTTTTGAGATGTCCCTAATATTGGTTCGGCCATCTATGTATTTTATAATTTGCAACTCGGATGTGTTCATTGTTTGCTGGGTATCCGGATTATCTATTAAAACGGGATAATAAGAAAGTGAAGGTATCTTTTTTGACAAAACCCTCCATTCATCAAGCCTTCTCGCCGCTTCCATCAAAAGGCTTGTTAAATTGGATTTTACATTTTTGGGATAATTCTGGTCAATCTCTCCAACCTTAAAGTGGCCTTCAAGCCATATGGCTATTTCAAAAACAGCCTCGTCTCCTTCAAGGCTGTCTGTTTTAGCATAAACCATGTTGCCGTCAATAAGAACTATTTTGCCTTTTTCACCGTCTTTGTTCATAAAATTTATAAGGCAGGTTTCCCCCGCCATATTTGCGAGCTGCAAAATATCCGGCAGTTTCAATTCGCTAAGGTTTCCCTGTAAAATCATACAAACCTCTTTTTAGAATATTTAAAACAGAGCCCGCGAAAGCGGGCCCGTTTTATTTAATTTATCTTGTATAGCGTGTCTTAAGCGAGAACCTTATTGTGAGGGTCATAACAACATCAACAGGATGCCCCCTCAACTTACCGGGTGTAAATTTCAACTTCCTAACAGCGTCAATTGCAGCCTTCCTGAAGAAAGGATAGTTTCTGAGGTTTCCGCCAATAATTCTTATATCTCCAACAGTTCCGTCTTTTTTCAATACAGCCTGAAGAATTATCATTCCCTGTAAACCGGCCTTTTTACCTAATTCAGGGTAAATAACATTTGCCATTAACTGCTGCCTTGACCACTTAGGTTTCACAAGACCTATAGTGGCTTCACTTACAGGCCCTGTAGGCACTGGAGGCTCGTCAGGAATATCCCCAACCATATATTCGCTATCCAAATCCGGAGTATCCTGTTTAACATTTGTTTCAATCGGAACTTCAGGTTCAGGCTCATCCGGAGTCGGGTCAGGAATAGGTATTTTCTTTACCTTTTTCTGAATCTGAAGCTGTTCAAGTTTTTGTTCCGGCGGAGGAGGCAACACAACCCTGGTAACCTTTTTCTCCACCTTTTTTTCTTCAACAATCTCTTTAGAACCGAAATCAGGCAATTTAATCCAGATTAGAGCAAGGTGGAACAAAAGGGCAATCAATAACGCAATCTCAAAATATTTTTTGTCTTCCTCATACTCCTGCAAATAGTCGGCAATCAAAGAATGATCTTCTACCGGCTGAACAGGAGTATTCTTTTTTACTTCTTCAACCATACTTTCCCCCGCTCTCTTTAATAACCCCAGGCTTCAAGCTCGGCGGATGTCGGGATTGAAATAGTCAACCCTTTGTCCGCTGGCAAACGGCCTTCTTTCGCAACCTGTTCTTCTACCTGCTTCAGAGTATCCAGCACGGCAATCATTGATTCATAGTTGGCTTCGGGGTTTACATGAATAATTATAGGTTTCTTATAGTTTCTTGACACCTTAGCATAAACATAATCTTTCAAAAACCCCATGTCCCTAATAGATCTCGGCTCTTTCTGGTCAACCGTATAAGTACCGTCCGCATTGATCTTAATGTAAATTGATTCCTCTTTTTCAACTTGAGTTTCAGTATCCTTATCCTGCTGGGGTAAAATGTGTTCAATTCCTTTAGTCGCAGAAATAACCGTAGTTAACATGAAGAAAACTATAAGAAGAAAAGCAATATCTGCCATTGACGCGGTAGGGATTTCTGGTTGTTCTTTTTCTTTCTGAATCTTCATCTCTTACTCCCTTACTGCTGATTGGTTTTTAACTTGGTTAAGAACTGCAAGTTCTTAACCCTTGCCTGTTCTAACTGTTCCAATATCTTGTCTACAACATGCCACTTTACTCTTTTGTCAACTTTCAAAACCACATGGTGTTCCGGATCCTTTGACATTAAATCAACCGCAAAAGACAAAACATCAGACGCGTCAATGGGATGCGTGTCTTCTTTACCGTCCGAAACCTTAATGTAACCTTCTTCGGTCACAACTACAAAAGCCGAGCCTTTAACCACTTCACTCCTTACTATAGACGCAGGAAGAATTAATTTGGTTTTATCAACCTGAAATACAGTGGTAATCATAAAGAAAACAATCAACAGGAATGCAATGTCAGCCATTGAAGCCGTCGGGATGTAAGCCTCAATTGTTTTTGTTTTTCTAAGTTTCATTGCTATTCCTTTCTCTTATTGTAAAGACTCTATTTCTCCGAATGTCTCCAATAAAACGTTTGATGCAGATTCAATTTCTCTAATAAATCCGGCAATCAAAGAGGTGTAGTAGTTGTAGAACATCAAAACGGGAACCGCAACTATCAAACCGCCGGCGGTTGTAATCAACGCCTCCGAAATACCTTCTGCAACCTTACCGGGGTCATTCAATTTAGACATAGCGTCAAATGACTGAATCATACCGGTAACGGTACCAAGGAACCCGAGCATTGGAGCAAGGTTAGCAACAGATGCAAGAATTCCGAGACCCTTCTCAAGCCTTGCAATTTCGTGAATAGCCGCATTTTCCATTGCCTTTTCAATTTCTTCCTGAGGCCTGCCGAATTTCAACAAACCGGCTTTAAGTATTGAAGCGATAGGGCTTCTATACTCTTCACAAAGGTCAATTGCAGCCTTAATATTCTTTTTCCTTAAAATTGCCTTTAACTTACCCAAAAACTCTGAAGTGTTAATTCTTGCTTTGTAAAGGATAAACCCTTTGTAGATAATAACAACCAATGCCATAATGGAAAAGAGAGCCAAAACATACATAATAGGACCGCCCTTATCCATATATTCCATCAATCCGCTTGTAAATGCTTCCACTTTTTACCTCCTAAAAATTTTTTTTAAACAATGGGTAATTTACAACTGCTTTTGTTTCAAAAAGTTAAAATGTTAAGCAATCACCTCCCTTAAAAC
>WFPG01000001.1 GCA_015487755.1 Acidobacteriota bacterium | reverse complement strand
GCCAAACAACAGTATTCGCTAAAATTATAAACAACCCCTGCAAATTTGTAAAACTCCACCCTTTCACTCTACTAATTAAACTTACAACTATCTAAATCTCAACATTCGCGCAACAACGAAAAACTCCGACTCCAATGTTCATTTGATTAAACAAATGAACAAGCTTAATTTTCCCAATTATTTACGTTCTCAACCATCCTATGTTCAATTGTTTATCCAATTGAACATAATATGGAACAACCTCCCGCCTTTAAAAAACACCGTTGGAAATGCTAAATCTATGCTAGAATAAAGTTATGGTAAGGTTATCAAAACAACCTGTTAACAAAGAAAAACTTGAAAAGGTATACAAGCTGCTTTACGAGATTTTAAGAAAAGCTAAGAATGAAAATGAATTTTTATCTCTAACTAAGGATTTACTTTCACCAACCGAACAATTAATGATTGCCAAAAGAATAGCAATTATCTATTTGATACTCAAGAATGTAGATACAGAAAGTATCTGTGATTACTTAAAAGTTTCACGAGGCACGGTTGCTAAATTCAAATGGATAATAGAAGAAAAGAAAGATTCTCAACTACCTAAAATAATAAAAAGCATCCTTAAAAAAGAGAAAATCTCCCATTTCTTTGAAGATCTTTTTGCAAACTTACTCCTCCAGCCAGGCCTAAGAATAGGCCATATGAAACAATACATCCAACACAAAATCCGCCAACAGGAAAGAGAAATGATTGACGCATAATCCTTTTATTTTATGTATATTTGATTAAACAAATAAACTACAATCGCAAGAATCTCTATCTTCAACCTCAGCACCTATGTTCATTTGTTTAATCAATTGAACATAAGCTTATTCTCCGGTTTCTCTTTCTAAAATCTCGACAAGTTTACTATAAAACCTTTACCATATATTCCCCTTCCTCCTCAAGTCTATACCCCAGCTTTCTATAATAATTCCTAACGCCCACCCCTGAAATGATAGCAATTCTTTTGGCACCATAATGTTTTGCAATATTTTCAGCTTTTTCAAGAAGAGCTCTCCCCAAACCCTTGTGCTGTACCTTACCTTTTTCGCCTAAAGAGGCTGCAGGACCATAAATATGTAGCTCGCGCACCAGAGCAGAGCCTTCAATTGAACTTATAAAAAACTTCTTATTTTTTAAAAAATGCTCTGGCAGGCGAAGACGCAAAAAGCCTAAAAGTCTACCTTTTGAATCAATGTATTGTAAGAAAAACTCCTTCCCACCACTTACATCATACTCCAAGACTTGAAGTTCAAAAGGTGGAGTAGGGGAGAGGTGCTTGATTTCCCGGCAACGGATACACGGGCATTTTATCCCTTTCTCTTTTAAAACCTTTTCTAAGTTTTGCCTGAAATTTGAAGGAAAAGTAGGTACAGCTACATCTCTTGAAGTTAAATCCCTCACGAGCCTTTGAATTCTCACCCAAGGCGGGACTATTTGCCTTTTAAACTCAAGGACAATTTTTAAAAGCTCCTTCTCCTGCAAAGGCTGGTACCTTCCCTGCCTGTACCACTCTAAAAGCTCACTGTTCCAAACTATTTGAGTAGGGTAGAACTTTATCGAATCAGGCTTTAATCTCTCATCCTCAAAAACTTGTCTTAACATTTGCAAGTCTTTTTCAACACTTGAGCCCGGAAGGCCTGGCATCAAGTGATAGGTAATTTTAAACCCTGCCTCGCGCAGTAATTTTGTAGCTTTGACCACGTCGTCAAAAGTATGACCTCTTTTAACAATTTGCAAAATTTTGTTGTCTGTATGTTGCACTCCCAGCTCAACCCTTGTTACTCCAAGCTTTCGCAAAAACAAGACCTCATCCTCATTTATAAAATCCGGCCTTGTCTCAATTGTCAGCCCCACAACCCTCGCCCCAGCCCTCTCATTCTTCTTTTTTTCTTTTTCCAAACTTATGTACACCCCCGGGGTGTACAAATCTGTACACCCCGGGGGTGTACGAAAACTATTACAAACAAAATACACTCCAGCGATAAACCTCTCCCTGTAATCCCTTGGATAAAAAGAAAACGTCCCTCCCTGCACAATCACATCAACCTTATCAACTGGGTGCCCAGAGTAGAAAAATTGAGTTAACCTATCAAAGGTTTGCTTTATCGGGTCATAATCTGCCCTTATTGCTCTTCGCACAGCAGCCTCATCTGGAAAATAACTTTTTGGCGCGCCTTCTGCTATCGGGCAGTAAACGCAATGATAAGGACAGCTATCCTCAGGCCTTGTAAAAACAGAAAGAGGAACTATTCCGGATTGAGACCTAACTTTGACGACTTTTAAAAGCTCTGGAAGTTTTGAAGTTGGGTATTTATCTTTGAAAAAATGAAGATAAACAAAATAAAGCATCCAAAACTTGGGCACAAAAGTCTC